>JALSMB010000048.1 GCA_026988025.1 Candidatus Altimarinota bacterium
AAATCAAAAATAGAATTAAATACAAAAGATGATTTAAGTTTAGCATATACTCCATGAGTAGCTGAACCATGTAGAGAAATAGCTAAAGATCCTGAAAATGCATACAAATACACTATTAAATCAAATACTGTTATGGTAATTTCTGATTGATCAGCTGTTTTATGATTATGAAATATTTGATGACTAGCAGGACTTCCAGTTATGGAATGAAAATGTGTACTATTTAAAGAATTTGCATGAGTAAATGCCTTTCCAATAGTTTTAGATACTCAAGATACAGAAGAAATAATAGCAACAATTAAACATATTTCCCCAACAGTTTGAGGTATAAATCTAGAAGATTTTTCTGCCCCTAGATGTTTTGAAATAGAAGAAAGACTAAAAGCAGAATTAAATATTCCAGTATTTCATGATGATCAACATGGTACAGCTATAGTTTGTTTAGCAGGATTAATTAATTCATTAAAAATAACTTGAAAGAAAAAAGAAAATACAAAAATAATAGTAAATTGATTATGAGCAGCTTGAACTGCTATTATAAAATTATTAAAATTGTATTGATTTGAAGACATTGTAGTATGTGATAGTAAATGAATTGTTAGTAAATCTAGAACTGATTTAAATAAAGAAAAAACTGCAATTTTAAATATTACAAATTCTAGAAATATAGAATGAAAATTAGCTAATGCAGTAGTATGAGCTGATGTATTTATATGAGTTTCTGCTCCATGAGTTTTAACATGAGAAATGGTTGAAACAATGAATTCAGATTCTATAATTTTTGCTATGGCAAATCCTACTCCAGAAATAATGCCTGATATAGCTAGAAAGCATTGAGCAAAAATAATAGCTACTGGTAGATCAGATTTTCCAAATCAATTAAATAATGTACTTGTTTTTCCATGATTATTTAAATGAGCATTAGAAAATAGAGTAGTAAAAATTACTGAAGAACATAAATTACAAGCTGCTCAAGCTCTAGCTGATTATGTAAAAAATCCTAGTGTTGATGAAATTATCCCTAGCCCATTAGATAAAAATGTGGCTGATGTGATTGCAGGAGTTATTAAGTAAAATATAGAGGATTTAAAAATTAATCCACCATTGAATTTCCTCCTTTGAAAAAGGAGAAAAGCTACAAGTTTTTAAAATAGTAAAATTTATTTTTACTATTTTTTTTAACATTAAAAAATAAAGTAAATTGAAATTTTTGATATTTTATTTAATATGTATTAAGTAAAAATTATATAAAAATAATAAATGTATAAAACTAAACTAAATAAAATCAGAAATTTAATTGAAGAAATAAAAAATGATATAACAACAGAATCTATATCACATTTTTTAAATTGGTTTTATGAAAAATTAAATATACATTTCAAAAAAAATACACCTAATATTAAAATAAAAAAAGGTTCTATATTTTATATAAATTTATGACAAAATATATGAAGTGAATTAAATAAGACTAGACCTTGTATTATATATAGTGATAAAAAAGCAAATTTCTGAAATACAATAATAGTTATTCCTCTTAAATCATATAAATGAAAAAAACTTAATGATTTTCAATTAATTATTAAAGCTTCAAATCAAAATAATTTAAACAAAGATTCAATAGCTGATATAAGTTCTTTAAGACAAATATCAAAAAAAAGATTACTTGATAAAATATGAAACATTGAAAATAAACATTATATAGAAATTGATAGTATACTTTTAAAAATTTTTTGAATAAAAAAATAATGAGTAATTATGGTTAATCACTCATTATTTAACAGTTCTCTATTTGAAAAAACAAATAGTCCAAAGTAATATTACTTTGATAGTAATTACATTATATTTATTTATTTATTTATTGCAAATTTTTATAGCTATGATAGACCAACACAAAACATTATCTGAAAAATTCATAAAAAAAGGTTTTTGGCTTTATCTTTTTAGTTTTATTATTGCTCCAATTTGATATATTATCAAGATAATTATCTCTGGTAATATTTCAGTAAGTGAACTTTGAATTTTGTATTGAATTATTAGTCTGATTACTTTACTTTCAAGTTTTAATGATTTTGGAATGACAGAAAGCATGAATTATTTTATACCAAAATATATTGAGAAAAAAAACTATTCCAAAGTAAAAACAATTATAGCTTATGCTTTTTTAACTCAAGTTATTACAGGATCTATTATAGCAATATTTTTATTTTTATGAGCAGATTATCTATCACTTCACTATTTCAAATCACCAGAAGCATCAAATATATTAAAAATATTTTGTTTATATTTCCTTTGAATAAATATCTTTCAAGTATTTAATGGTTTTTTCTGAGTAGTTCAAAATACATTTTTAAATAAAATCACAGATTTTTCTAGAATGATATTTATCTTAATATCAATATTAATAATTTCCTATTTAGATATATGAAATATAATTACTTTTTCATATACACGGATATGATGACTTTATTTTTGAATTCTTTTTGTGATATATTTCTTTTATAGTAGATATTATGAAAAATTTCTAAAAGAAGTTCCTTACACTTTTTCAAAAAAACTATTTAAAAAAATATTTTCATATGCAATAGTGGTATTTATAGCAGCTCAAGCCGCTACTCTACTTAGTCAAATGGATATGCAAATGATTATCTATTTCCTAGACACAAAACAAGCATGATATTATTCAAACTATCTAAGTATCATATGAATACCATTTATGCTTATATGACCTATATTTGGATTACTCTTCCCTGTTTTTTCAGAATTAAATGCAAAAAAAGATTATGCTAAAATAAAACTAGCAAAAAAAATAATGCAAAAAAACTTTATATGAGTTTCCCTAGCATTTAATATACTATTTTTTGTTTTTGCTCAAATCATAGCCTATATACTTTTTTGAGAAAAATATATAGAATCATGAAATATTTTAAGATACTCTATGTTGTTTCTAGTTTTTAATTTCTTATTGCAAATAAATTTCAATATACTAGCCTGAATTTGAAAAGTAAAAGAAAGACTAAAAATTATTTTAATAGCTTTAGTTTTTAATTTTATAGCAAATATAATATTTATAAACTACATATGAGTATATTGAGCTGCATTAGCTACAAGTTTTGGTTGGATTTTGATTTGGTTTTTGAGTGAAATAAAACTTTGAAAAAAATATTTTAGTCATTTTGATTATATATTTTTATTTAAAAATATAGTTTTGTTATCATGATTATGAGTTTTTTCTAACTATTTTATAATTCCACTTTTTGAATGATTAAGTAGATGAGTAAGTTTCTTTTATATGATTATTATTTGATTGATTTGGTTTGGTGTTTTTGGGCTGATTAATTTGAGAGAGTTGAAGGACTTTGTTGGGGAGATTAGGAGGATAAAAAAGGGGTAGGAAAATCAAAATATAATAATATTAAACAACTAATGATATTTAATTAAAATAAAAAATGATCAATAAATTTATAAAAAAAATATTAAATATAGAAAATTATAATTTACATAAATATAATTCATGAAAAGATAATATAACTTATGAAGTAGATTTAGGTTCATGAGAGAGTTTTATTATACAGCAAGTATTAGTAGAAAAAACAAATAAAAATATTGAATTTATAGAAAAAATTATTTCATTTATTGAAAATGATTCAAATATCAATTTTGCAAATAATTATTTAGAAAAAAGATTTATAGCTTATGAATGAAGTCTTTTTCAAATAATGAAAAAAATAAATTGAATAACTATTGAGGAAAAAGATATTAATATAGAGATTATTAAAAATACAGCAGAATATATAGCCTTATTTCATAATAAAATTAATGAATTTAATTGGGAAAAATATGAAGAGATAAACTATTATAAAAAAATGAATAATTATAGGTTAGAAGTAGAAAAATTATTAAAAAATAATTCAAATCCAGAAGTAAAAAATCTTTTTTTAAAAATGAATAAAATTGCAATTAATTTAAAAGAAAATAAAAATCTACCAAAATGAGTAATCCACTGAGATCCTTCATTTAAAAATTTTTTAATAAATAATAATAAAAAAATAGTATGACTTATTGATTATGATATGTTATCTGTGAATAATTATATATGGGATTTAGCTGATTTAATAAGATCATATATGAAAATTAAAGTTTTTAACAAAAAAGAGTTTAATATTTTAATAAATTCATATAATAATGTAAGAAAATTAACTGATGAAGAAAATAAAGAATTAAAAAATTATTGTACTATGATGATACTTGATACTTGATTTAGATATTTATTAAATTACTTTAATTCAAGTAATCATAATAATTTATTATGAGATAAAGAAAATTCATTTAAAAAAGCAAATAGATGCTTATTAGAAGTTGAGAAATTAAATACTTTTTATAATTAAAAACTTATGAAAACATTAGCAATTACATCAATGTATGCAAATCCTATTCATCCATGACATATAGAATGTCTAGATTTATCAAAAGAATTAGCTGATGAATTATGGGTTATTATAAATAATGATAATCAAGCAAAATTAAAAAGATGAGTAGATAGTTTTCAAGATGAAGTATCAAGAGCAAAAGTAGTAGAATCATTAAAGCCAGTTGATAAAACCTTTATATCAGTAGATACTGATTCTTCTGTTTCAAAAAGTTTATCTCATCTTATAGATGAAGCACAAAATTCAGGTAAATATGAAAAAATCATTTTTACTAAATGATGAGATAGATTTGCTGATGAAATACCAGAATCAAAAATTTGTAAAAAACACTGAGTAGAAATTGTAGATGGTCTTGGTAAAAAAACTCATAGTAGTAGTGATTTAGTGAATAAAGCAGCAAACAAAGATGATATATCTGCTATAAAAGAGACACTAGATTCTATTCCTAAAGAACATAGACAAGATAAATATTTAGAAATATGAAAACGTCCTTGGTGAATATATTATGTTTTAGAAGATACACCTGAATATAAAGTTAAAAAATTAGTAGTTACTCCTTGAAAAAGACTCTCTTTACAAAGCCATAAATATAGAAGTGAACATTGGGTTGTTGTGTCATGAGTTGCAAATGTAGATATAAGACATCCTGATTATTCAGGTGTAGAGCAAATAAAAGTTATAACATCTAATCAATCTTGTAATATACCTAAGTGACATCTTCATAGATTATATAATTGATGAAAAGAACCTCTTATATTAATAGAAGTTCAATCGTGAACTTATTTTTGAGAAGATGATATAAGGAGGTATGATGATGATTTTGGTAGAAGTTAAAAAATAACTCTCTCTTGAATTCTCTCCCTTTTCAAGGGAAAGAGGCTATAAAATATTTAAAAAATAAAATATAAAAAATGAAAAAAGCATTTGTTACGTGAATTACTGGTCAGGATGGTTCATATTTAGTTGAATTACTTTTATCAAAATGATATGAAGTACATTGAATTAAAAGAAGATCTTCATCTTTCAATACTTCTAGAATAGATCACTTATTTGAAGAAAAAGACTTTACAATTCATTATTGAGATTTGTCTGATAGTACAAATTTAATAAAATTAATTTCAGAAATAAAGCCAGATGAAATTTATAACTTAGCAGCTCAATCACATGTTGCTGTAAGTTTTGATATGCCTGAATATACAGCTGATACTGTTTGAATAGGTACACTTAGATTACTAGAAGCAATTAAAGTTGCTTGAATTGAAAAAACATGTAAATTTTATCAAGCAAGTACATCTGAACTTTTTTGAGGGCTAGAATATAATAGACCCGAAGCATGATATACAGAAGAATCTCCAATGCATCCTAGAAGCCCATATTGATGTGCAAAATTATATGCTATGTGGATAACTAGAAATTATAAAGAAAGTTATAATATGTTTGCTTGTAATGGAATATTATTTAATCATGAATCTCCTAACAGATGAGAAACATTTGTAACTAGAAAAATCACAATGGCAGTTGCAAAAATTAGTTTATGATTACAAGAAAAATTATATTTATGAAATCTTGATGCTAAAAGAGATTGGGGGCATGCTAAAGATTATGTTGAAGCTATGTATTTAATGTTACAACAAGATGAACCAAAAGATTATGTTATTTCAACTTGAGTTACAAATACTGTAAGAGATTTTGTTAATTGGAGTTTTGAAGAAGTATGAATAGAATTAGAATGGAAATGAAAATGAGAAGATGAAAAATGATATAATAAAGCAAACTGAGAATGTTTAGTAGAAGTAGATTCTAGGTATTTCCGTCCAGCTGAAGTTGATTTTCTACTTTGAGATAGTACTAAAGCTAGAAAAGAATTATGATGGACTCCTAAATATACTGTTAGAGAAATGTGTAAAGAAATGGTAGCATATGATATTCAAATTTTCAAAAAACAAGAAATATTAAAAAATCATGGTTATGAAATTTTAGAACAATATGAAATATAAAACCTCCCCCTAAATTCCTTACCCTCCGGGCATTTGATCTATTATCAGGAGAAGGAGGTTGCATTTTAAATCACAAATTACATGAATAAAAATAATTTAATATCTTCTGATTATAATAGTTTTTTAATACAAATTAAAAAAGAAATTTTTGAGTCTAGAAATAATGCATTAAAGATTGTAAATAAAGAACTTGTTAATCTTTATTTTAATATTTGAAAAAATATTTCTGAGAAAATAGAAAATTCTTGATGGTGAAAAAGTATTGTAGAAAATTTAAGTGAAGATTTGAAAAAAGAATTTCCTTGAATTCAGTGATTTTCATGAAGAAATTTATGGAATATGGTAAAATTTTTTGAATTTTATTCAAAAAATTCAAAACTGCACCCACTGGCTGCAGAAATTTCTTGGTCAAATAACATTATTATTTTAGAAAAATGTAAAACTGATTTTCAAATAGAATATTATTTAAAATTAAGTAAAAAAACTCATTTGAGTAAAAGAGTTTTACAAAATAAAATAGAATCTCAAGAATTTGAAAGAATTTTATCAAAAGATAAAACTAATAATTTTAATTTAACATTAAAAGAAGAAAATTTAGAAATTGTAGAAAATACTATAAAAGACAGTTATATTTTTGATTTTCTTAGTCTTTGAGATGAATACAAAGAAAGAGATTTAGAGGCAAATTTATTAAATAATTTAAAAAAAATTATTTTAGAATTATGAATTTGATTTGCATATATTTGAAATCAATATAATTTAAAAGTAGAATGAAATGATTATTTTTTAGATATGCTTTTTTATCATACAAAGCTAAAATGCTATATAATAATTGAATTAAAAATATGAGAATTTAAACCAGAATTTGCATGAAAATTAAATTTTTATATAAATATAGTTGATGATAAGATTAAACAAAAAGATGATAATTTGATTGTTGATTTGTAAATCAAAAAATAAATGAATTGTAGAATATGCTTTAAAAGGTCAAACAAATCCATTAACTATTTCTGAATATAATTTTGAAAATTTATCAGATGATTTACAAAAAAACTTGCCTTCAAAAGAAAAAATTGAAGATTTCTTAAAATTATTTTAATAAAAATCTAAATATGATAAGATTAATAAAATCTTCATTTTATAATGAAGAAAAAACTAAAAAAGAACTTTGTGATTTCATCACAAATGCTAAACAATTAAGTTTTTCAAAATATTGTAAACAATTTGAAAGTGATTATTCTAAGTGGCAATGATCAAAATATTGTGTATTTTTTAATAGTTGAAGTTCTGCTAATTTAGCAATTATTCAAACATTATTAAATCTATGAAAAATTAAAAAAGAAGATAATATAGCTTTTTCATCTTTAACATGGGCAACAAATGTAATGCCTATTATTCAATTATGATTAAATCCAATTCCACTTGATGTAGAAGTTGATACTCTTAATGTTTCAGTTGAAAAATTGAAAAAAGTACATGAAAAAACTAATTTAAAAGCTTTATTTATTACAAATCTTTTATGATTATGTGATGAAATAGAAAAAATAAAAGCATATTGCGATGAAAATAATATATTGTTTTTAGAAGACAATTGTGAATCAATGTGAACAATTTATCAAGGAAATAAATTAGGTAATTTTTGAGAGATTTCTAGTTTTTCAACATATGTAGGACATCATATGTCTACAGTTGAATGATGAATGGTATGTACTGATGATGAAGAATATTATAAAATGTTAATTATTGTTAGAGCTCATGGTTGGGATAGAAATATGAGTAAAGAAGATCAAGAAAAAATTAGAAAAGAAAATAATGTAAAAAATGATTTACATTCTAGTTATGCATTTTTTAATCTATGATACAATTTAAGACCATCTGAATTAAATTGATTTCTTGGATGTACTCAAGTTCCATATCTTGATGAAATAGTAGAATTAAGAGAAAAAAACTTTCAAACTTTTGTTAAATTAATAAATTCTAATCCTGATTTTGAAAATATTAAACATAAACATATAGAATTAGTTTCTAGTTTTTCTTTACCAATAATATGTAAATCAAAAGAAATACTAAATAAATATATGGATCTCTTTCAAAAAAATAATGTTGAAATCAGACCTATAGTTTGATGAGATATTACAAATCAAATATTTTGGAAAAATATATATTGAGATAAATATTTAAATAAAAATGCTAGATATATTCATGAAAACTGATTTTATTTTTGAAATTCACCTGAATATACTACTGAAGAAATAAATTTACTTTGCTCTCTATTAAAATAATTGAAAATTAAAATGGATAAAAATTCAAAAATATATGTAGCTTGACATACTTGATTAGTTTGATGAGCTATTGTAAAAAAATTAAAATCAGAATGATATAATAATTTAATACTAAAAACTAGAAATGAACTTGATTTATTAAATCAAAGTGATGTTTTTACTTTTTTAAAAGATATTAAACCAGATTATATAATTATTTCTGCTGCAAAAGTTTGATGAATCAAAGCAAATATGACTTACCCTGCTGAATTTTTATATGAAAACCTACAAATTCAAAATAATATTATATGGTGAGCTCATTTAGCATGAATAAATAATTTATTATTTCTATGATCTAGTTGTATATATCCAAGATGATGCAATCAACCCATGAAGGAAGAATATTTATTAGGTTGAAAACCTGAACCAACAAATGAATGATATTCTCTTGCAAAAATAGCATGAATAAAATTATGTGAAAAAATAAATGAGCAGTATTGAAAAAATTATATTTCATGTATGCCTACAAATATATACTGACCATGAGATAATTTTAATCCAGAAACATCACATGTAATACCATGATTGATAAGAAGAATGCATGAAGCAAAATGAGACTGAATAAATGAAGTTGTTATATGGTGAACATGAGAAAGTAGAAGAGAATTTTTATATGTAGATGACTTGGCAGATGCTTGTGTATGGTTAATGAATAATTATACAAAAAAAGAATTTATTAATATTTGAACATGAGAAGATGTTTCTATTAAAGAATTAGCTTTAATAATTAAAGAAATAGTTTGATATAAATGAGAACTGATTTTTGATATAACTAAACCTGATTGAATGCCTAGAAAATTGCTTGATGTGAGTAAAATCAATAATTTAGGTTGGATATATGATATAAAATTAGAAATATGACTAAAAAAAAGTTACAAATGATTTTTAGAAAATAATTAAAAAATATATAAAAATACAAGAACATTATAATATTTTTTATAAAAATAATATAATTTGAAATAATAACATTAGTATATGGCAAAAAAGAACATATGAAGATCTATTATTAGAGGAATTAAATAATAAAAATATTTTAGAAATATGAGTTGGTCCACATTGACTTATTTTTAAACTAAATAATAATTTTCCTAAAAATCAATACTTTTGAGTTGATTTATCAGATGATGTATTAAATTACATAAGTAATATAAATAATATAACTTGAATAAAGAAAGATATATGATCAGAAAAATTAGATGAGATATTATCTAATTCTATTGATATTGTAATATTTAATGAAGTAATTGAGCATATATTTGATTGTCAACATGCTATGGACGAAATCTATAGAGTTATGAAAAAATGATGAAAATTATTTATATCTACACATAATACATATAATATTTTAATGAGATTCAAATATCTTTTTGGTATAATTCCAAATGAATCATTAGATGTATCAAGTAAAAATACACATGGAGAACATATTAGAATTTTTAATAAAAAAATTTTTTTAAAATTAATAAAAAATGCTTGATTTAAAAAAATAATAAATAATAGTTGGTCAGGAATAAATAATTATATATTTAAAACTACATGAATGACAACAAATTTATTAGCTAGGCATTTTTATTATATATGTATAAAAAAATAATAGGGGCTTTTTAATAAAAAATATAAAAATTAAATGATATTTATATTTTTTTAAGTATTATCAAAATATTAATAATTAAACATTAAATTATGAAAGTAGTAATATTAGCATGAGGTCTTTGAACAAGATTATCAGAAGAAACAAATATTAAACCAAAACCAATGGTAGAAATAGGTTGAAAACCTATTATTTGGCATATAATGAAACTATATAGTCATTATTGATATAATGATTTTGTAATAGCACTTTGATATAAATGAGAGTATATCAAAGAGTGGTTTTCTAATTATTATTTACATAATAGTGATGTTACTTTTGATTTAAAAAATAATTCAACTGAAATTCATAATAATAATTGTGAAGATTGGAAAGTTACTATGGTTGATACTTGAGCAGAAACACTAACTTGATGAAGAATTAAAAAAATAATAGATAAATGATATATAAAAGATGATGATTTTATGATGACTTATTGAGATTGAGTAAGTAATATAGATATAAAAGAATTAGTACAATTTCACAAATCACATAATAAATTAGCTACATTAACAGCAGTACAGCCAGAATGAAAATTTGGTAAATTGTGAATAGATTGAAATAAAATAACTGAATTTGCTGAAAAAAAAGATAATGAAGATTCATATATAAATTGATGATTTATGGTTCTAAATAGGAAAATAGTAGAATATATTTCTTGAGACAATATGCCTTTTGAAAGTGAACCATTAGAAAATATAGCAAAAGACTGAGAACTTATGTCTTATAAACATAAATGATTTTGGCAAGCTATGGATACATTAAAAAATAAACATGATTTAGAAAATATGTGGAATTCATGAAAAGCTTTATGGAAAATTTGGTAATATTAATAATAAATTAATTATATGATCAATTTAAATAAAAAG
>JALSMB010000049.1 GCA_026988025.1 Candidatus Altimarinota bacterium
TATATTTAATCAGTTTAAATACATAGATAAACTTTCTAAATTTAATCTATGTCCATCGCAAACATGACAATCCATATCAATAATATAATCATCATATATATTTTTTTCATTTCATCAATCATAATATCTTCTTGTGAGAGTATTTATAACTCATTCAAATCTAGAATTGTATGTATTTTTTATTCAATGTTCATTAGTGAATGTAACATTATACATTTCTTCTCAAGTTCAATTTAAAATAATATTTTTCTCTCTACTTGATAATAGGGAATAATTAGTATTTAAATTTATTTTGTGTTTTTTTCAAAGTACTGCTAATAAAGCAAAAAAATAATCTCAACCAAATCATGGAGCTATTACGGCTCATTCTAAAAGTGTTAGTTTGTGGTTAATAATTTTTTCTTCTAAAAATACTTTTTTAATTCATAATCAATGACATTCTTTACATGCTCAAGCATGAGAATTAAAAGAAAAACTAGATATATTTAATTCTGCAGGGATATGTCCACAATTTGAACAAACAAATACTTTTGAAAAAGAAAACTCCTCTCATCAAATAATTTTAACTGATAATTGTCATTTTCAAATTTTATAAGACAATTCTAAGGAATCCTTTAGTCTTTTAGTATCTGCTGATTCTTTATCAGAAAAATCTTTTACAACTAATCTATCAATAATTATCGATATATTTCAAATATTATCTAATTCTACATTATCATTAACTGTATATATATTATCTCAAATCGAAAATCTAATAAATCATAAATCTAATATTTCTTTTTTTACATCTTCAAAAGTATTGAATTTTCATTTAATAGGAGATTGTAGCATAAATTTAGTTCATATTTCTAATGTAGACAAATAATTAACAATGTCTAACATTGAATCTTTTTTTACTACAGTATTACATTTAACACATTTTCTTTCTCATATATTTAAATATAATAACTTATAATAGTCATATATTTCAGTAATTGTTCATACTGTTGATCTAGGATTTTTACTTGTAGTTTTTTGATCAATAGAAATAGTAGGGGATAATCAATTAATCTCTGATACATCTGCTTCTTCATTCATACCTCAAATAAACATACGAGCATAAGAAGAAAGACTTTCTAAATACTTTTGTTGTCACACATTATAAATAGTATTAAATGCTAATGACGACTTACCACTTCATGAAACTCAAGTTATAACAGTCATTTTATTTTTAGGAATTTTTACAGAAATATTTTGTAAGTTATGAGTTTTTGCTCATATAATTTCTAAGTATTTAGACATATTTTGTAATTAATAATAATTTATCTGGATATATTACTCAAAAATAAGGATATTCAAATAAATATTTTGAATATCCTTATATATTTCAGTTAATTTTATTTTTCCAATAACACTCTTTACACATTAAACTTTTCTTTCACATTTTATTTCAACATATACATACTCAATAATTTAATATATTATTAGGTTTTTCTAATATTTCATCAACTAAAGTTCCAATATTTTTAGGTATTTCGTGTTCTAAATTATATCAACATTCACA
>JALSMB010000050.1 GCA_026988025.1 Candidatus Altimarinota bacterium
TTCTTTAAATGATTTATGAATAGAATGAAAAAATTTTGATCTTATATTAAAAGCTCTTTCGTTGCCTAATGGGGTTATTCTTACATCTTGACCTACTTGATCAGGTAAATCTACTACTTTATATTCTGCTCTTACTAGATTAAATAAGATTAATGTAAATATAATGACATTAGAAGATCCAGTAGAAAATCAAGTTGATTGAATAAGTCAGTCTCAAGTAAAACCTGCTATTTGATATACATTTGCATATTGACTAAGAACCGCATTAAGACAAGATCCTGATATTATAATGGTATGAGAAATGAGGGACAAAGAAACTGTTGATATTGCGATTGAAGCATCTTTGACATGACATTTAGTTTTGTCTACAATACATACAAATAATGCAGCAGAAACTATTACTAGAATTATTAATATGTGAGTACAACCATTTTTAATACCAGCATCTGTTAATATTATTATTGCACAAAGACTTATTAAAAAATTATGTACTTGTAAAAAACCTATTACAACAGCTGAAATTTGAAAAGCTACTTTAGAAAATATTAAAAATGCAATAAACCTTACAAATAAAGAAGAATTAAAAAATAGAGTGTGAGATAAACTTAAAAGCCCTGTTTTTTATAAACCTGTTTGATGTGATATATGTGATAATACTTGATATAAATGAAGAGTTTGATTATATGAAGTACTAGAAATAACACCCTGAGTTAAAGAAATGGTTTTAGCTGGAGCTTCAGCATTTAATATTAATAATCAAGCAATAAAAGATTGAATGGTATCATTAGAGCAAGATGGTATTATGAAAGCTTTAAATTGATTAACAAGTTTAGAAGAAGTATATAGAGTGGCTAAAAGTCAAAATTGATAAAATTTTAATTATAATAATATATTATGGCAGATTTTTTAATATTAGATGAAGAAAAAGAACAAGTTATTGACGATAATGTCAATAATAAATCTTCTAAAAAAGAACTTAGTTTATTAGATAAACTAAACGATTATGTTGTTTGAATGCAAACTGTTAAAACAAAAGAAAAAGTAATATTCTATCGTTTATTGTCTACAATGACTAATGCATGAATGACTGTTGTTAAATCTATTTTAGTTTTAGAAACACAAGAAAAGAATCCTGTTTTTAAAAAGATATTGTGAAGATTTGGTGAAGAACTTAAAGAATGAAAAAATCTTTCTGAGTGTTTAGAGCTTTATCCTTCTAGTTTTACTGAGGCTGAAATGTGAATTATTAAATCATGAGAAAAAACATGACAATTAAATAATGTATTGGTAGATTTAGCTGACCAAATAGAAAAAGTGGAATCATTAAACTGAAAAATTAAATCTGCAATGATGTATCCAATGTTTATTATAGTCGTAGTAATTGGTGTTATTGCTGTTATGATGACTATGATTGTTCCAAAATTATTAGATATATTTGATGATAAATCTACTCTTCCTGCTTCCACTCAAACATTAATGGCTATCTCTGATGCATTTAGAGCATATTGGTTATTATTTATAATTATTGCTGTTG
>JALSMB010000051.1 GCA_026988025.1 Candidatus Altimarinota bacterium
GTTATAAATACTCTCACAAGAAGATATTATGATTGATGAAATGAAAAAAATATATATGATGATTATATTATTGATATGGATTGTCATGTTTGCGATGGACATAGATTAAATTTAGAAAGTTTATCTGTGTATTTAAACTGATTAAATATATGAGAATTAGCAAATTATACTGTATCTGAAGCTATTGTTTTTTTGAATAATATTAAATTATCTAAATCTCAAGAAAAAATATCAAAAAAAGTTTTAAAAAATGTTAAAGAAAGATTAGAGTTTTTAGCATGAGTTTGATTGACTTATATGGCTATCTCTAGAAGAGCATGAACTCTTTCATGAGGAGAAGCTCAGAGAATAAGGCTAGCAACACAAATTTGAACTAAACTAGAGTGAATTATATATGTTCTTGATGAGCCTTCTATTGGATTACATCCAAGGGATAATGATATGTTAATAGACAATTTAAAAAAATTAAGAGATATAGGTAATACCCTAATTATTGTTGAACATGATGAGGATATCATGAGAGAATCTGATCATATTATAGACATGTGACCATGAGCATGAGTCCATGGTGGACAAATAATATCAGAAGGAAATATGGAGGATATTATTAATGATAATAATTCTGTTACTTGACCATATTTAAAAGGTTCAAGAAATGTTATGGTAAAAAGATGATTTAGACCTAATTATGATGAATTAAAGAAAAATTGAAAAGTTTTAGAAATTACTTGAGCAAATGAACATAATTTAAAAAATATAGATGTTACTATTCCCCTTTCAAATTTTGTTGTAGTTACCTGAGTTTCATGAAGTGGTAAATCTTCTTTAGTTAATGATATATTAGCTAATTATCTTGCAAATAAATTAAATAGAGCAAAAAGAGATGTTTGATCTGTAAAAAATATAACTGGATTAAATCATCTTGATAAGGTAGTTATAATTGATCAATCCCCTATATGAAAAACACCTAGATCTAATCCAGCTACATATACTTGAGTATTTACTGCTATTAGAGATGTCTTTTCTATGAGTGAAGAAGCACAAATAAGATGATTTTGACCAGGTAGGTTTAGTTTTAATACTAAACAGTGAAGATGTGATGAATGTGATTGAGATGGTGTTAAAAAAATAGAAATGCACTTCCTGCCACCTGTTTATGTAGAATGTGAATCTTGTAATTGAAAAAGATATAATTCTGAAACTCTACAAATTAAATATAAATGAAAAACTATATCTGATGTTTTAGATATGACAGTTGAAGAATGATTAGATTTTTTTACTAATCATCCGAAAATAATGAAAGTCTTAAAAGTGTTAGATGAAGTATGATTATCATATATTAAACTTTGACAATCAAGTGTAACTTTATCATGATGAGAGGCACAAAGAATTAAATTATCTACTGAATTATCAAAAAGATCTACTTGAAAAACTTTTTATATATTAGATGAACCAACTACATGACTACATTTTCAGGATGTAGATAAGTTGTTGTCCATTTTACATTCATTAGTAGATAAAGGTAACTCAGTATTAGTTATAGAACACAATATGGATGTAATTATTAATGCTGACCATATTATAGACATATGACTAGAATGAGGTGATAAATGAGGAGAATTAATAGCTTTTTGAAATGTTGATGATATTAAAAATTCTAAAAAAAGTTATACATGAGAAGCAATTAAAAAATATATTAATAAATAATAGACAATGACTATAGATTATTTAATAAAAGATAAAGACATAACTGAATTATCAAACTTCAAAACTAAAGCAAAAGCTAAATATTATTTTGAAATTCATAATAGACAAGATATTAAAAAATTGTCTGATATATACAATTATTCTAAAAAAAATAACATAAATATTTTGTTTGTATGATGAGGAACAAACCTATTTTTTGCTTTTGATATTTTTAATTGAATTATTATTAATAATTGTCTAAAATGATGGTTATATAATAAAGAAGATAAAATATTAGAATCTTATAGTAATGAATTAATTTCAGATATATCAAAAGATTTATATGACAATGGACAGTTATTATGGAAAAGATTTATATGATTGCCATGAAGTATATGATGAGCAGTTTTTTGAAATGCATGATGTTTTTGATTAGAAATAGAAAATAATTTTATAAAAGCAGAAGTTTTTAATTTAAAAACTTGAAAAATAGAATTTTTAAATAAAGAGGAAAGTTTATTTGAATATAGAAATAGTGTTTACAAAAAGACACAAAATTATTTTATAATTAAAGTTATTTTTGATTTATCTGAGAAAATAGAGAAATATCATTCAGATGTTGATAATATTGATTTTAGAGAAAATAAACAACCAAAAGGTAATAGTTGTGGAAGTTTTTTTAAAAATCCTTCTAAGGAACAATCTGCAGGTATGTTAATTGAAAATTGTTGATTTAAATGAAAAAGATTATGATGAGCATATTTTTCAAACTTGCATTGAAATTTTCTTATGTCTGATAATAATGCAGATTATAAAGATTTATTAAAATTGATAAAAAATGTTAAAGAAGATGTTAAATCTAAATATGATGTAGATTTAATAAATGAAGTAAGAATTATTAAAAATTAATATAAACTATGGAAGAAAAAATTAGAATACAAAAATATATGTCACAAGCATGAATATGTTCACGTAGAAAAGCAGAGGACTATATAGAAAGATGACTTGTTAAAGTAAATGGACAAGTGGCTAAAATAGGGGAGTCTATAATGTCATGAATTGACGAAGTAGTTCTTTTAGATAAAGCAATAGAAGAACAAAAAAGCCTTGTCTATTATAAATTAAATAAACCAAGATGAATAGAAACAACATGTGCTCAGAATAATGAAAAAAATATTGTTGATATAATGGATGTTAAAGAAAGAGTTTTTCCTGTTTGAAGATTAGACAAAGAAACTACTTGATTAATTTTAATGACAAATGATTGAAGATTAGCAAATTTTTTAATGCACCCTAGATATGAGCATTCAAAAGAGTATATAGTTGAAACATTTGGTTCTATTGATGATAATCAATTAGAACTAATGAGAGAATGATTAGTTATTTTATGAAAAATGACTAATGAAGCAGCTATAAAAAGAATTTCTTCAGGAACATTTAGTATAATATTAACAGAATGAAGAAATAGACAGATAAGAAGAATGGTTGAAAAAGTTTGATCTAGAGTTAAAAAATTAAAAAGGATAAGAATTGAAAACATAGTTTTATGAAAACTAGAAATAGGGGAATATAAACATTTATCTAAATGAGAAATAAATGAATTATTTGAAAAATTATGACTAAAAAAAGACTAATTTATTTTAGCCTTTTTTTATTTACATACTTTATTATATAGCCCTAGCTTTTTTTAATTTAATGTTTTTTTCATTAAATTAACTTCTCTTTTTATATTATTTAAAATTCTAACAAAAGAATCTTTTATTTCTTTTTCGGATTTGAAATTAATTTTTCAAAAATATTTTAACTTTTTACTTTCTTTATTTAACTTAATTAAATGGTTTCTTATATTAGATTCTTTTAATTTAGTTGTTTTATTTTTTATCAATATAGTTTTTACAATTTTTATATTTATATTATCAATTTTATTTGATATTTTAATTCATAATTTACTGTAAATATATTTTTTCTTTTTTAAATTGTTTTCAAATTTATTTTTCTCTATACTTAGTTGTTTTTTTAGATTTTCATTTACAGATTTAATTCTTTTTAATATAGCTTTGATTATTTCATCACTATCATTTATAGGAATTTCTGATGTTTTTATTTTATTTAATGCTTTTATAGACTCATTTAATTCTTTTATATCATCTTCTAGGTATGATAGGTCTTTTATATTATATTTTTTTATAAATTGTTCAATCCTAGTTTTATGTTTTTTAATATATGTTTCTATTAAGATGGCTTTTTTAATAGAATTATTTTGACTGTCTTCACTTGCTTGAACTAGAGTAGAAGTACCTAAAACGAACATAAATATAATAAAATATATTATTTTTTTCATTTTTATTTTTGTTAATCATTATTAATCGTATTATATATATGTATAATTTTTATTCAAGATTTATTTTAAAAAGATGATAATTTGTATTGATTTAGAAACAACTGGTTTAGATAAGTATAATGATAGTATTATTGAAATTGCTATTATTAAGTTTGATGAGAAAACATTTAAGGTTATAGACACTTTTACGTCTCTTATTAACCCTGAAAGAGAAATACCTGAGCTTATATCTAATATAACTAATATTTATGATATTGATGTAAATTGAGCACCTATAATTGATGATTTAAAAGATGAAATAATTGATTTTATAGGAGATAATCCTATATTATGACATAATGTTTCGTTTGATGTAGATTTTTTATTAAATAATTGATTTAATTTACGTAATAATATTACTTTAGATACTTTCTTTTTAGCAAATATTTTATGTTTTAATGAATTATCATTAAATTTAGAAGTTTTATGTAATTCTTTTTGAATTTGATTTTCATGAGCACATAGAGCACTAAATGATGTTGAAGCAACAATTGCATTATTTCAAAAATTATTAGAAAAATTCCAAAAACTTACAAACGAAAAAAAACATCTATTATTTCATATTTTTAATAGATCAGAAGAAAAAAATATTATATTTTTAAAAGAAATTTTATTTAAAAATATAGATACTGATTTAACTTTCTGAGAATTTGAGAAGAAAATTCTTAAAAAAGTAGGGAAACTGGATAATGAAGATTTAATCATTATAGACAAAAAAATAGACAATAAAGATATGTCTAAAAAGTTTGATTGAATTGAATGAGTAGAGAAGAGAGATAATCAATTGAAAATGACTTCTATGGTTATGGACAGTTTAAAAAATAAGAAAAAAGTTGTTATTGAGGCTCCTACATGATTATGAAAAAGTTTTGCTTATTTGATACCATCTATAACTCATTCATTAAAAACATGAGAAAAAGTATTTATTTCAACTAAAACAAAAGCATTACAGGATCAACTGTATTCAAAAGATCTAAATTTTTTAAATAAAAATTTATGAAATAATTTTAGGTATACTAAATTAAAATGAAAGAAAAATTATTTAAGTATTAAATTGTTTTTTGATGAATTTTGGTTGTGAGATTTAAATTATTCAAAAATATGTTTTTTATCAAAAATCACATTATGGTTATTTGAAACTAAGTATTGAGAGTTAGATGAATTAAATTATTATTGACAAGAATTTTCTTTTCTAAGGTATATTAATTCAGATAATTTTTCTATTTTAACTGATAAAAATGATTATAAAAGGTATGAATATTTATTTAAAGCCAGAGTTAAATTAGAAAGTTCTAATATTATAATTATTAATCATAGTTTATTATTTTCAGATTTAAATAATGAAGCGGGTGTTCTTTGAAAAATAAGTAATCTTATTATTGATGAATGACATAATATTGAAGACACTGTAACTGATTCATTAAAACAAAAATATAACTTAAAAACACTTACTGAAAATTTTGATACAATAGAAAAAATATTAACAAAAATTAATGCTAAAAAAATAAATTTTTTAAAATTTAGGGAAAGTCTAACTTCTAAATTAGAATTATTGGACGATTCTGCTTTTAATTATATAAATAACAAAGTTTGAACATGATGATCATATAAAATAATTCTTATGGAATGAGATTTTTTTGATTGAGCAGATTATTCAGAACTTATAAAAAAAATAGAATTAGATTTTTTAGATATATTAGACATTTTAGCGGTAGAAGATGATTACGATTTTACTAAGGAAATAGCATATTTATGAGGTATTTTAGAATTAATTAAAGTTATTTTAGACAAAAAATCTGATAATAAATTTATAAAAATACTTACTTTTAATGATAATATAGGTGTTAATTTCGAACATACATTATTAAATCCGTGAAAATATTTAGATGAAGTATTATGGTGTAAGCTTAAATCTTGTATACTTACTTCTGCTACACTACAAATAGGATGAAAATTTGATTATTTTAAAAAAATGTTATTTTTAGATGATTTTGATTTTTATTCTTTTGAAAGTGACTTTAATTATAGTAAACAAGCTATGTTGTTTGTTCCTACAGATATTTGAAATATAAAAAACAATTCATCTGAAGTTATTAATTTTTTATGAAGATTTTATTCTATTGCTAGGTGAAATATACTTACTCTTTTAACAAGTTATTCAATAATAAGAAAAATATATACTTGATTAAATAATTGATTAAAAAAAGATTGAATAAATCTTTATGCGCAATGAATAGCGTGAAGTAAAATGAAATTAATGAGTTTTTTTCTAAAGGATTCAAAAAGCTCTATACTTTTATGAACAGATAGTTTTTGGGAATGAATAGATATACCATGAGACAATCTTAAATATTTAGTTATTCATAAATTTCCTTTTTCTGTACCTACAGATCCAATATTTCAAGCTAGAAGTATATTTTTTGATGACCCTTTTTTAGAATATTCAGTTCCAAAGGCAATTATAAAATTAAAACAATGATTTTGAAGGTTAATAAGAACCAAAACTGATAGCTGAGTTGTTATTTTATTAGATAATAGAATCTTTTCTACTAAATGGTGAGAAATGTTTATAAAAGCTTTTCCTGATGATATAAATATCAAAAAATGAACAACTAATCAATTTTTAGATATATTAGAAAAAAAGTTATAGATATTTTTTACTTTATGTAAAGTTATTATTTTTGTTTTATACTTTTATTTATGTTAATGTTTTATTAGTTATTTTATAATTAATTTTTATGACTGGTAAAAACAATGAAGAGTTATTAAATATTTATGATGATTCAACTTCAAATGACTTATTTGAAATAGATAATAATGCTATAAAAGAAGAGGTAGTTAATCCTTCTATAGAGATTGAACAAAAGGATATTATAAATCCTGAAGTTATTGAAGATGTTTCAATAAAAGATGATAATATTGAAAGTGAAAATATAACTGAGGAATCTTTTGTAGATGAAGTAAGTGAATTAGAAAATGATACTGATAAGAAAAAATGATTTTTTTCAAATATATTTAAGAAAAAAAGTGTTGAAGAAACAAAAGAAGTTGATGATGAAACAAAAATAACTGATGATAATGATTGATCTTCAAATATTTTTGATGACTTTAATCAAGATGATTGATTATTAGATGAGGTTGATCAGATAAAACAAGAGAGAGATAGGGATATGTTTTATTATTTAAATGTTGGATGAAAATTTTTTCAAGTTATTTTTATGTTATTAATTGTTTTATTATTTGTGCTATATAGTTATATATATGTTCAAAATAAAGTATATAGTGAAAATGATTTTGATAATCAATTACTTTGACCATTTTGTTTTATATTACTAGATGGAGTAAAGCATCCATGATTAGATTTTTGTACATCAATTTCTAGTTTAAAAGAAAAATATGAAAAAGATCTTTCTGAAACTAAACAATATCAGTTTGAAGAAATTCTTTCTGTTATAAAAAGAGTATATGAAATAGAAAATTTTACTAAAACTAAGGACGTACTCTTTTTACAAGATAAAACTGAGTGAAAATTAACTATAATTAAAATTTTAGAAGAATTTGATGATTTAAAAAATACATTTTCTAGTTTAGATAAACAAACAATCCAATGTAAATGAATTAAAATAGATCAAAGTACCAAAATATTAACAATGAATTGTTCGGCATACTCTGCATGATATGAAAGCTGAATTAGATGATTTGATGGTTCTAATGATAAAAATGCATTAATAAAATGAACATCTATATCAATAGCAAATAGTTTTTTAAACTATATAAATTTAGAATCAAAAGTTTTTAGAATTGTAAATAGACAAAAATTATTTAAAGCAGAAAGTATAGTTGGTTCTGATACTGGATTTACAAGTAAAACATCTTTCACTTTAAAATTAAAATATAACTTAAAATAATTATGAAAAGAACAGCAAGAGAAAAAAATACAATAATTATAAGTTTTGTTTTTTATTTTATACTAGTGGCCTCTATTACTCTATTCATCCTTTTAAATACATTAAATGTTTTAGGTGAAATTAATAATAAAAAATTAGAAACACAAAAAATATATGATGAAAATGAAGCTATTAAAAAGGTATGAATAAGTTTCGAAGAATTTAAATCATTATCAAATGCAAGTGATATTAATACTATTAAATCTAATAGTGAAATATTAAAAAATATATCAAAAGAATTTTATGAAAAAAATTTGAAAAATGATAGTGATAAAAGCTTTGATGAGTTTATTAATAAAAAAATTACTGAATTAAAAAGTGATGATAATACTAAGTTAATAAAAGATAATAATAGGCAAATTATAAATATATTACCAATTTATTCTGAGAATAATATTGATACGGGAGAATCTACATTATCAGATTATCAATTTATTAATTATGTTGAATCTATAATCGAAAGTTTCAATTTAACTACAGGATGATCAATTGGTATTTGAAATTTAGTTTTATTAAAAGATTATGCTGTATCAAGTGATAAATGAAATACGTTAGAATCTAATCTTTATGCAATACCTCTTAGTTTAAATGTAAAATGAACTAAATCTAACATATTAGACTTTCTTTATTTTGTTCAAAACGTTTGAAATATTAAGGTTTTTAATAATATGATTAACATAGTTAGAGATGACTGAACATTATCAATAAATGGTTTTCCAAAAGTATTAGCAGGTGACAAGTATTATAAATGATATAATATCTTTGAAAATCAAATAATAGACATTTCTAATATTTCTATGCCAGATTATATTGATTCATCTTATGTACCAAGAAAAGATAAAGCATTAGTAGATTTTATAAAAGAAGAAGAAGGTAATGATATGTTTGAAGTTAAGGTTAATTTAAATTTTTATGTGAAGTGACAACCAAAATCTGAAGTATTAAATTTTATTAATAATGTGTTTTTAAATTTTAAACTAATTAATGCTAAGGTTAATAAAATGATTTCTTCATGAAAAATTAAATGAGCAGAATTAATAAAATTAAAGAAAAAACAAAATTTATTAAAAAATATAAATTCAAAAATTGTAAGTATTAAAACTGAATTAAGAAAACAAAAAGAACTTGACCCAGTTTATAGAAAAACTATTGAAATTAATGAATTTATAATA
The DNA here is from genome assembly GCA_026988025.1 of Candidatus Altimarinota bacterium. Taxonomy (GTDB): domain Bacteria; phylum Patescibacteriota; class Gracilibacteria; order BD1-5; family UBA6164; genus UBA6164. Next base: position 9,186 of record JALSMB010000051.1, read on the forward strand.
TGATTATGTGATGATTTTGAATGAACTTGTAAAAATAATATAAAATAAAAAATGAACTATAAAGAGGCAGTTACTAAATTAAAAGATTTAGTTTATAAATGAGACAATATACAAGAAGTATGTGACTATATGATATTAGCCGCAGTACTTTGAGAGTCTTCAGATGTACATATTGAACCTCTTACATCATATGTTAGATTAAGATATAGACTTGATTGAGAATTAAAAGAAATTTTAGAATATCAAAACTTTTTACATAGTTGAATAGTAGCTAGATTTAAAATAATGGCTGATCTTAAAATAGATGAATCACGTATTCCTCAAGATGGTAGAATTAGTACAACTATTGAATGAAAATCACTTGATTTAAGAGTATCTACATTACCTACTGTTCATTGAGAAAAAATTGTAATGAGAATTGTAGATAAATCTAAAAGTATTCCTTCTTTAAATGATTTATGAATAGAATGAAAAAATTTTGATCTTATATTAAAAGCTCTTTCGTTGCCTAATGGGGTTATTCTTACATCTTGACCTACTTGATCAGGTAAATCTACTACTTTATATTCAGCTCTTACTAGATTAAATAAGATTAATGTAAATATAATGACATTAGAAGATCCAGTAGAAAACCAAGTTGATTGAATAAGTCAGTCTCAAGTGAAACCAGCTATTTGATATACATTTGCATATTGATTAAGAACGGCATTAAGACAAGATCCTGATATTATAATGGTATGAGAAATGAGGGATAAAGAAACTGTTGATATTGCTATTGAAGCATCTTTGACATGACATTTAGTTTTGTCTACAATACATACGAACAATGCAGCAGAAACTATTACTAGAATTATTAATATGTGAGTACAACCATTTTTAATACCAGCATCTGTTAATATTATTATTGCACAAAGACTTATCAAAAAATTATGTACTTGTAAAAAACCTATTACAACAGCTGAGATTTGAAAAGCTACTTTAGAAAATATTAAAAATGCAATAAATCTTACAAATAAAGAAGAATTAAAAAATAGAGTGTGAGATAAACTTAAAAGCCCTGTTTTTTATAAACCTGTTTGATGTGATATATGTGATAATACTTGATATAAATGAAGAGTTTGATTATATGAAGTACTAGAAATAACACCTTGAGTTAAAGAAATGGTTTTAGCTTGAGCTTCAGCATTTAATATTAATAATCAAGCAATAAAAGATTGAATGGTGTCATTAGAGCAAGATGGTATTATGAAAGCTTTAAATTGATTAACAAGTTTAGAAGAAGTATATAGAGTGGCTAAAAGTCAAAATTGATAAATTTTAATTATAATAATATATTATGGCAGATTTTTTAATATTAGATGAAGAAAAAGAACAGGTTATTGACGACAATGTCAATAATAAAACTTCTAAAAAAGAACTTAGTTTGTTAGATAAGCTAAACGATTATGTTGTTTGAATGCAAACTGTTAAAACGAAAGAAAAAGTAATATTCTATCGTTTATTGTCTACAATGACTAATGCATGAATGACTGTTGTTAAATCTATTTTAGTTTTAGAAACACAAGAAAAAAATCCTGTTTTTAAAAAGATATTGTGAAGATTTGGTGAAGAACTTAAAGAATGAAAAAATCTTTCTGAGTGTTTAGAGCTTTATCCTTCTAGTTTTACTGAAGCTGAAATGTGAATTATTAAATCATGAGAAAAAACATGACAATTAAATAATGTATTAGTTGATTTGGCTGACCAAATAGAAAAAGTAGAATCATTAAACTGAAAAATTAAATCTGCAATGATGTATCCTATGTTTATTATAGTTGTAGTAATTGGTGTTATTGCTGTTATGATGACAATGATTGTTCCAAAATTATTAGATATATTTGATGATAAATCTACTCTTCCTGCTTCCACTCAAACATTAATGGCTATCTCTGATGCATTTAGAGCATATTGGTTATTATTTATAATTATTGCTGTTG
>JALSMB010000052.1 GCA_026988025.1 Candidatus Altimarinota bacterium
TGAAAAACAGTTGATATTATTCACACAGATGCTGAATGAAGATTAGTTTTAGCAGATTGAATAAGTTATATATCAAAAAATTATAAATTAGATAAAATTATATCTATGGCAACTTTAACTTGAGCTGTCATGATGGCATTAGGTTATAGATACGCTTGAATAATGTGAAATGATAAAGTATTAATTAAAGATTTTATAAATTATTCAAAAAAGAATTTTGAAAAGTATATAGAGTTACCATATGATAATTATTTTATAGAAAAAACTAGAGATTCACAAGTAGCTGATTTAGAAAATTTAAATAGATGAGTTTATGCATGATCAAGTATGTGAGCAGCATTTTTATCAAATTTTTTATTAAATGATGAAAAATATACCCATCTAGATATAGCTTGACCAGCAATTAATTCATTTGAACCATATGGTTTAATGAATAAATGAATGACTTGATTTTGAGTTGATAGTTTAAGTAAAATATTAATAAATTTAAAATAATATAGCAATGTTTAAATTTTTAAAAGATTTAATAGCTCCTAAAAAGTGTTATTCTTGTAATGAAGAATGACACTTTTTGTGTGAAAATTGTTTGTCTAAAATGTCTAATTTTGAACCTATATGTTATATATGTAAGTGAAGAAGTGATAAATTTGAAATTCATAACAATTGTAAGAAAAATGTCTATTATGATAATATAATTATATTATCTCATTATAAAAATAAAATTATTTCTAAATTAATTAAAGATTTAAAATTTTATTCTAAAAAAGATATAGCAGAAGATTTTTGATATTATTTATCAGAATTATTTTTTGAAAATGAAATTTATAAAAATACAGATAATTATATAATAATATATCCATCAATGTGATTTTTTAAAAAACTCAAAAGGTGATATAATCATTCTGAAATATTAGCAAAATATATTTCTAAAAAAACTAATATAAAATTATGAAAAAAATACATTAAAAAGATTAAGACAACTAGACAACAATCAAAATTATCAAAAGAAGAAAGAGTATTAAATTTAGTTAATACCTTTAAAATAGCTAATAATAAAGTAGACAAAATTGACAAAAAAATATTTATTATAGTTGATGATGTTATTTCTACAGGTTCTACAATTAATGAGTTATCAAAAATTTTAAAACAAAATTGAGCAAAAAAAATTATATGATTAATAATTGCAAGTGATTAATTTATAGGTTATAATATATATATTATTTTAAATAAAATTTTTATGTGAAAAGATAAAAAAGAATTTGAATTTTGAAAATCAACATTTGAAAGTATAACAGATGAAGATTTTTATATTAATCAAAATATTAAAATAGACAGTTTTTGAAAATGTCCATGATGTGAAAAAGAAACATTAAATTTAGAAAATAGAATCTGTGAATGTTGATATAATTTAGAACACGAAATACCTAAAAATATTGGAACTTTAGTTGATGAAATATTAGAAAAACCTAATAATATATTAAATTATTGAGTATGTATATGTTGAAATAAAATGTGAA
>JALSMB010000053.1 GCA_026988025.1 Candidatus Altimarinota bacterium
ATCATTTTCTAGGGACAAATATCTTTTTTAGTTTTTTTTGAATATATTTATCAGGATTTCATGACCAAGTATTAATTCAAGAGGAAACATCTACTCAAAATATATGATAAGGTTGAATTCATAACTTATTAGTAAAGTATTTATCTACCTGATAAGTTGTTGTATCAGAATTATTTTCTCAATTTAAGAAGTGATTTTCAAGTTCAATATTATATCATAGATTAATTGCTTCTTTTACGAAAATATTTATTAGATTATTTCTATGTTCTTCACTTATGTTATATTTTTTATCTAATCTAATTCAATCTGGAACTATTATTATTTTTTCAATTTCTGAATTATTTAAAACTTGCTTTATGACGTGTAAGTGTCATAGTGTTGGTGGATTAAATGCTCATCAATATATTGCTATTTTTTCATTCATAATTTAATCTTTAATTATAGTATTTTTTATCATATTTGAATCATATAATATACTTCAATTTTTTACTTTTTGTAAATAACTTAGATTTACTTCTTCTGAATTATATTTTTTCTTTAGATTGTATATTCAGGATACATTTCATTTTGTTTCTTTGTCTGAAAGTATATGTATAAAATTTTCTCAAAAAATAGTTTTTAAGAAATGATGTATTTTATTATATTTTCAGATATTTAATCAGTTGTAGTTAGCAAAATTTATAGCTAATGTTCAATTCTTATCAAGTATTTTTTTTATATTTTCATAGATTAATTTTTTATTAAAATTTTCAGGTATATTTCAGTTATTTCAATATACATCTATCAATATAAAATCATACTCTTTTCGATTAATTATAAGTTCTTTAATAGCATTTTCTCAATCCATTACCATTAAATTGTTAGATTTTATTCAAAACTCTTTTTTTGAAATATCAAACATTACCTCATCTATATCAACACCTGTTACATTTATATTACTTATGTGATCTTCAAGGTATTTACAATAAGCTCATCATCAAAATCAAATTATCAATACATTTTTTGGTATTTGTTCTATTAATCATCACAATATACATTTTGTTATATAGTTACTATTAGATTGTTTTGATATTATATCATACCAAGAATAAATAACTTTACGTCATAAAGTATCAGTTATTGTTAATATTAATTCTCATCATATATTATCAACTTCAATTGGAAAATCATAAAATTTCGATTTGTAATAATTAGTCATCTTTTTTAATTTCTTTTTTTAATTATTATGTATATAATACAGCAAAATTATAATAAATAAAGTAGTAAATATGAATTTTGAAGAATTAAATGTAATACCACCTTTATTAAAGGCTCTTGTGAAACAAGATTTTAATAATCCAACTGAAATACAAGAGAAAGTAATACCTTTAGCTATCAAGTGAAAAGATATTTTATGATGTGCTCAGACAGGTAGTGGTAAAACATTAGCATTTGCATTACCCATACTTAATAATCTTTATAATAAAAGGTTAGAAAAATGACTTGTAGAATGAAAAATTAAAAGAAAAATACAAGCTTTAATTATAGCACCAACTAGAGAGCTAGCTATTCAAATATGAGAAGATTTCAAGCCTTTTTGTACAAATGTTAATTTAAAATCTACTGTTATTTTTGGGTGAGTAAATGATTTTCATCAAAAAAAAGCAATTGAAAAATGAGTTGATATTTTAATTGCAACTCCTGGTAGATTAGAAGATTTAATTAGTCAATGAGTTATAAAATTATCATATGTCGAAATACTTTGTTTAGATGAGGCAGATAGAATGTTAAATATGTGATTTCTTCCAGATATTAAAAAAATAATGAAAAGAGTACCTAAAGAAAGACAAACATTCTTCTTTTCTGCTACTATGCCAAAAGACACTAGAACTTTAGCTTCTACATTATTACATTGTGCTGAAGAAATAACTGTTCATAAGGTCGCTTCTACTACTACAAATATCAATCAACAAGTTTTTCATATTAAAGCTAGTCATAGAAGACATTTATTACAATACCTTGTTAAGAAATCAGAATTTAGTTCAATTTTAGTTTTTGTTAGAACAAAAGATGATACTGAATTTATATTAGATTATGTAAAATCATCATGAGTAAAAGCAGATAATATACATAGAAATAGATCACAGAATGCAAGGCAGAGGTCATTAAAAGCATTAAAAGATGGTGAGATAAAAGTATTAGTTGCAACTGATATTGCCTCTAGATGATTAGATATAAATGACTTATCGTGTATTATTAATTATAATATACCTTCTGAGCCTGATGATTATATTCATCGTATTTGAAGAACAGCAAGAGCAGGGAAGAAATGAATTGCAATATCATTTTGTATAGATAAAGAAAAAGAATACTTAGAAAAAGTTGAAAAATTAATGTGAAAAAAAATTGAAATTAATCCTGATGAAAAATATAGAGATGAAATTATACCTAAATGAAAAATTTTAGGATATACAAATTTTGATGAATGATTTAAAAAATCTAAAAAATCTAGAAAAAGTGATTGAAGAAAATGATTTTATGGAACAAAAAAATAAAACAAATTTATCTGTTTTATTTTTTTAATTGCAATTTCAAGCAGCTCTCCAGCCTGCACTTAGCGCTTCTTTTTCACTACAAAAATATTTTTCTCATTTACTTGGAGTTATTTTCGTCCTAGTATAACTTTTACATCATGGATAATGATATATTTTTTCTCATTTTGAGTTAATATTTCATTTTATATTACAAGAATTAGTAGGGTTTTTTTTATGAGTGCTAATTTCTTTTATCACTTCTTTTTGATTATCTAATCACCATATTCATTTAGAATTATTTTTAGCTATTTGTTCCACTTGTTTAAATCCTGTTTGATATTTATATGGTTTATTATAAGTATATTCTTTAGCATATCATTGCTCTATCATTTTTTGATTTATATTTTCTCAATTATAAAAAATATAAATTAAATGTCTTCAGTATTTATCAGTTTTAGTTTGTGAAGAATCATATTCAATTTGAATAGTTTTTCATCAAATTAAGCTATTTAAATAGTCTTTAGCTTCTGTTCATAGCTTTTCAGTATGTCAGTATCTAGTAGTAGAATTTTCTGGTGCATCTATTCAAATTAATCTAGTTATGTAATCTTTTCAGTTTTTTAAAAAATGAATAGTATCTCAGTCAGTAACTTTTGTAACTAAAACAGTTATTTTTTCATCTGTTTTGTTTGTACTAGGATTTTCTATTAATCAATTTATTAAGTTTCCAAAACTATTTTTATTTACATATTTAGTCTCTAAATGATTTACTAATTCAGAGAATAAATAAACTAATTTATTATTAGATTTGTATTTAATTTTTAGTGTAATAATTCATTTTACTAAATTATTACATTTATCTATTGAATTTTCACAAATAGGATCTATTTTAGTATAGATTTTAGTTAATATTACTTTATCTTTTTCAGTTGGAGTATAAGCAAATACTCAAAAAGTTAAGAAAAAAAATAATAATATTATTAGGAGTTTTTTCATATTATTAATTAATAATATATTTTATAGTTTTTAAATGGCAAGGACTGCACGAATTGCACGTACGCTTTTCGGGGTCGGAATCCGAACACTCTTCTAATTAAGCTAAGTCCTTAAAAATAATAAAGCAATTGAATTATATAAATAATTTTAAATAATTCAATCTATATTATTAGAATTTAATCATCATATATAAGCAAGTCATACTGCGTCAGCTGCATCATCTGGTTTAATTATTGAATCTAATTTAAAAATCATTTTTATAGCATTTTGTAATTGTATTTTATTTGCTTTTCAATTACCTGTAATAGCTTTTTTAACCTGAAGAGGAGTATATTCCTGTATATTTAAATTAGCTTTTTTTGCTTCATATAACATAACTCATCTAGCTTGAGCAACATCTATTCATGTTTTTAAATTTGTTTGAAAGAATAATTTTTCAATAGAAAAAATAGCCGGCTCATATTTAGATATTATTAAATTTAAGTCTATTCATAATTCATAAATTTTATCTGGAATAGGTAATTTTGGAGTAGTTGATATTACTCAGTAATCTATTAATGTATAACTCTGCTTTTCCTTATTAATAACAGCGAAACCAGTAGTTGTAGTTCAAGGATCTATTCATAATATAATCATTTTATAAATATTATTCAATAAAAGTAAAGTATTATTTGACACTAATAAAATAATATGTCATAATATATATGTATATTTAAATTATTTCTGAAGAGGGAAGTGTAAATCACTAAAACTCTTATTAACAAGTATTATATATTAATAATATAAAAAAATATGAAAAAAAGTAAACTAATAATTGATCCATTTATTTTAAATAAAATTTCAAATTCTAATGAAATAAATGATTCTGAAAAAATACATTTTTTGCAATATGTATGATATATGACAAGTTCTGAGAAAAGGGAATTAGCTCAGGTTGTTTAAATAAAATTCTATTAATTAGGGTTTTATTTTTTTATTTGCATATAAAATCATGTTTGGGTTTTTATTCATTCAGATTTTATAGTTAACTCCCAATCATTGTAATCAATACCACTGTTAATTACTTTAGCATTCAAATTATATTCTAATCAATCAATAGTAGTTCAACTATCTGCTGATATTAATTGACAATCATAATAATTATTACCATTTAAATAAAAGTATTTTTTTGTATTAGCCGGTATATCAAATGCGAATACTTTATTTTCTATACATTCTTCAAGCACTGGAAATAATGTATTTGATTGTAAATAACTAGAAGAATTATTAATAATTTTAGTATTTTCTCAAATAAGTTTATATATTCAAAATACTGATATTGATATTATTCATGTAGCAATAACAACTTCAATTAAAGAAAATCATTTATTGGAATTTAAAATCATAAAAAGTAATTATTATAAATTATGATAATATAAGTATATTTATATAAACAATAATACAAGTTATTAATTAATACACATAAGTTACATTATGTTAACTAATCAATAAAACTAAAATTACCTCCCTTGTTTCTAAACTTAATTTAATCCAAAGTTAAAAATATATAAATAATATTTTACTTATTTCAAAAGCATTATTGTTTTCAGGTATAATATAACCGAATCCCTAATATATATCTAATATAAAAAAATAAAGATTAAATTAATTAATCTTTATTTTTTTATATGGCTTAATATAGCCATTAATTACTTAAAATGTTAAAATATGCGTTTTAAGCATTTTTTACAATTTTTGCTATTCGTATTACCTAATAATATTATAATTTTTTACCTCATTTTGAAATTCATCTCATTTTTGAATATATCAAGTCCATAAACTAAAACTTGGTGCAGCATTTGATAATATACAAATTTTTCATTTAGGTGTATTCTTATACGCAAAATCAATTGCTGATTTCATAGATTTTGTTTTCAATATTTTTGGTGAATATTTTCATTTTAAATTAAAAATTGCTTCGTACTCATAATTACTTAGATTTCAAAATATTTTTTCTCAAGTATCTGGAAATAAAACAATATTTAATATATTATATTTTTCTAATATATTTTTTAATTCTTCAAAATTAAAACCTGAACCTTGTCCTCATAAAAGTATTGTTCAAATATTGTGTTCATAGGTTTTTAATGCAGCAATTGTTGATTCTGGAGTTGTTGCAATTGCATCATCAATAAACGTTATTCAGTTATAGACTCAAATATTTTGAATTCTGTGTGGTAATCATGTAAAAATAGATAATACTTCTTTTAAAATTTTTATATTATTTCAGAAATTAACCTCATTAATAATATCTAATATTCAAACTACTACTGTTATATTTTTACTATTATGCTCTCATTGTAATGCTATATTTTGATCTTTTAATACTACCTGTTTATTTTTATAGAACAATCAATCTTTAAAATAATAATTTCAATTTTCTCAAAAATACTTAATATTAGATATATTTTTTGTTGTATTTTTAAGCTCAAAATTTACTAACTTATTTTCAGAATTATTTATAACTCAAAATTTAGCTTTTTCATAATTTTTTCTTCCTAGATGCCAATCTAAATGACAATCGTATATATTATTAATTACTCAAATAAAAAGTTTAGTTTTAAGGGCTTCTAACATATAACTTGATAGCTCATAAACTATAAAGTCAAAGCTTTCATTATTAATTAAATTAACTTCATCTAGTACTGGATTACCTATATTTCAAACAATTTTTGTATTGTATCATATCTTTTTTAGAGTTTCATAGGTAAGTGTAGATGTGGTAGATTTTCCCTTAGTTCATGTAATTCATATGATTTTTCATTTATAATTACTAAAAAACACCTGTGCCTGAGTGATTAGTTTTTCTTTATATGGACTTATTAGATTATTATATGGTGATATTCATGGACTTTTAAATATTAAATCATAATTTCATAATGTTTCAAGGTAACTTTCTCATAATTGATAGTTTAATCCTTCCCTTTTTTCTATTTCTATATTTTTATCTAATATAGTTATATTTTTAAGTCATAACTTTAAAAGAAAGTTTAAACTAGACTTCCCTTCTTTTCAAAAACCTAAGATTGCTATTTTTTTATTATTATATTTTTTTAATTCCTCTAGTTTCATTTTATTTAAATAGTTTAATTATTTTATCGAAGATAGTATTTGTATTTTTAAATACATTTAAATATATTTCTGAAGCATTTTGTGAATAAATTTCTCATGTTTCTAAAATATATGCAGTTAATGACTTTCAATACACACATCAACTATCTAATCATATTGTATTTTTCCTGATCTGTAATCAATCAAGAGCATTGTGTCAGTATATAATTTTTTTCTTTCATTTATATAATTTATACCACAATGTTCAATTGTATTCTCTTATTCTTGTTATTTCATCGATATTATGTTCATTTAATTTTTTATTTGGTATTAATCATCAATGTAATAATATAAAATCTGTTTCCTCAATATACAAAGGGAGTTCTTTTAAATAACCAATCAACTTATTTCTCTCTTTGCTATAAATTTTTTTTCTAAGTTTTTTGAATTGTTTATGTTTGGAATTAAAGTTTCAGTCTAAATAATTAAGAAAGTTAACTTCATTATTTCATATAACGCATTTAAATTGATTTCTGTTTTTGTAAATAAAATTCAAGACTTTATATGAATCAGGTCCTTTATTGATAATGTCTCAAACAAAATAAACAGTATCAATATCTTTAACTTTTATTTTCTTCAATAAAAGTTTTAATTCATTATAGCAACCATGAACGTCTCATATAAATATAGTTCTAGATTTTTGCATTTTTCTTAATATGTGAATAATAGTAAATATTAGCTATAAGTATTATTACTAATATAGATACAACTAATATATAAAATGAATATTCTTTAATTAAATCTTGATTTTCTCATGCTACATATCATAAAGTCATTAAGACTAGATTCCATATTCCTGCTCATAATCATGTATAAAAGAAAAATTTTGCAAAATTCATTTCAAAAACTCATGCTGGCAAGCTTATTAATTGTCTTACAACAGTTATAAATCTAGCTAAAAATGTTGTTATACCTCAGTGTTTTGTAAAATAATCTTCAGTTAATTTGTAATGGTTAGGTGTTATTAATAGATATTTTCAATATTTTTTAATAAGATTATGTATTCTTTTATTTCATAAGTAAAATCCGATTAAGTAATTTATAGTTGCTCAAGTTAATGCTCAAAAAGTTCATACTATTAGTGCTACAGAAAAATTAATTTGTCATGTGCTAGCTAAGTATCAAGCTGGAATCATGGCAACTTCAGATGGAAATGGGAAAAATGATGATTCTAGAACCATCATAATATATATTCAAGTATATCATAAATGAGATGCAAAATTTACAATGATAGTAATTATTTCGTTCATAGTATATTTATTAATTAGTAGTTATTTTAATAATATACAAAAAAAGAAAAAAATCTAGCTAAAATGCTAGATTTTTTTATACAAAGTATGCTTTAAATTCTTCTTTTGAGATCTCTTCTTTTTCTAATAAATCTTTACTTATTTTATCATGAAGTTTTTTATTGTCCTTTATTAATTTTATTGCAGTATTGTATGCGTTTTTTAGTATCTCTTTTACTTTTTCATCAATTTTCCTAGTTGTTTCATCAGAGATAAAAGCTCTTTGTCATTGTCATGAATATGAGTCAATTTCTCCTATGAAATTTTCAGCTCAAATATCTTCAAACATTCAAAATCTTGTAACCATTGATCTAGCGATTTTAGTAGCTCTTTCAATATCATTACTAGCTCAAGTAGTAATATTCTCTTTTCAGAAAAATATTTCTTCAGCAGCTCTTCATCCATAAAGTGTAGCTAATTCATCTAAATATTTAGATTTTTTAGTTAAAAGAGTATCTCTTTCTGGTAAAAACCATGTAACTCATAGCGCTCATCATCTAGAGACTATAGATATTTTATGAACTGGATCAGTATTTGGTAATAATTTACCAACTAAAGCATGTCCAACTTCATGATATGCTGTAATTGCTTTCTCTTCATCATTCATTACTTGTGATTTTTTTCTTAATCACATTACAAGTCTTTCAAAAGCTTCAGTTATTCTTTTTTCTGTAACTTCTTTTTCATTATTTCTAGCAGTTATAATAGCTGATTCGTTTATTAGATTTCCTAAATCCGCTCATGAAAATCATACAGTTTTAGATGCTAATGCTTTGTAATCTATTCATTCAACTACTTTTCTTGTATTTGCGTGTATTTTTAATATTTCTTCTCTATCTGGTAAATTAGGTAGATTTACAGTTATTTTTCTATCAAATCTACCTGGTCTTAATAAAGCCTTATCTAATACATCTGCCCTATTTGTTGCACCCATCACTATTACATTTGTATCGTTATCAAAACCATCCATTTCTGTAAGAATTTGATTAAGAGTTTGCTCTCTTTCATCATGTCATCACCCAGTTCCAGGTCATCTTTTTTTACCAATAGCATCAATTTCATCAATAAAAATAATTGCAGGTGCTATTTTTTTAGCATTTTGAAATAGATCTCTTACTCTAGATGCTCATACTCATACAAACATTTCAACAAATTCAGAACCAGATATACTTAAAAATGGTACTCAACTTTCACCCGCTACAGCTCTTGCTAACATAGTTTTACCTGTTCCTGGAGGTCAAACTAAAAGAGTTCATCTAGGTATTTTAGCTCAGATATCTCTAAATTTTTTAGGATTTTTAAGAAATTGTACAACTTCAGCTAATTCTTCCTTTTCTTCTTCAGCTCAGGCTACATCTTTGAATAATATTTTATCTTTAGTTGAATCGTATAATTTAGCTCTAGATTTACCAAAAGTCATAGCATTATTAGCTACTCATCACATTCTAGATATTAATACTATTCATATGATAATAAATAATACGAATGCTATAATGGTAGGCATCATATCACTCCAAAATTTTTCACTAGTTTTATCTTTTATAGATATGGGAGTTTTTATTGTTGAATTTTTTAATCCTAGTTCATTAAGAGAATCGTTATCTGGTAATATTATTATATCTCTTTGTATTTTACTAATTCAATTTTCTGTTATAGATTTTCAACTTAAAGTTGCTATAGCTTTATTTCAGTCTATTAATATATCTTTGTATGCTCAACTTAAATATTTTTGTTCTAATTGATTTAATGCAATATTGTTATCTATATATGTTTCCTTGTTTTTAATATAAGGCATTAATAATGCTATTATTAATGATATTACTATTAATAATAATAGAGGTTTATAATTATTTTTTTTATTTAATTTAATTTTTTTTATGTTAATTTTCTTATCTTTTTTATTTTTTGTCATTTATTTTCCTTTCTGTAATTAATATAAGCTTGTTTATTTTATTGATATAGTAAGTTTATGCAAAAGTATTTTTGAGTTATTTTATTTGCATTAAATTTTGAATATTATATACTATTTTTAGTTATAATTAACTTATTAATATGAAACAATATTTAGATTTACTTAGAGATATAAAAGAAAATTGAATTTGAAAAGATGATAGAACAGGTACTTGAGTTAGAGGTATTTTTGGTATGCAAGCAAAATATAATTTAGATGATTGATTTCCTCTTGTTACAACTAAAAAAACTTTTTTAAGAATAATAATAGTAGAACTAATTTGGTTAATTAGATGAGAAACAAATATTAAATATTTAGTAGATAGAAATTGTCATATTTGGGATGAATGGCCTTTTCAAAATTGGTTAGATAATTCATGAGAAGTTAATGTAAAAGATTACCCTATGTATAGTGATAAATGGATGGATTTAAAAAAAGAATTCATAAATAAAATATTAGAATGAAATAAAGATGACGAATTTATAGTTAAATGGTGAGAATTAGGTCCTGTATACGGTCATCAATGGAGAAATTTTAATTCTGAATGAGTTGATCAAATTAAAAACGCTATAGAACAAATAAAAACTAACCCTACTAATAGAAGAATAATAGTTTCAGCTTGGAATCCAGCTCAAATAGATAAAATGCTACTGCCTCCATGTCATGCATTTTTCCAATTTAATGTTG
>JALSMB010000054.1 GCA_026988025.1 Candidatus Altimarinota bacterium
AAAATAATTCTTTTCATCATCTCAAAAAATTCATCTACTTCTTACATAAGGAGGATTACCAACAACAACATCAAAACCACCATTAGCAAAAATACCCTTAAATTCAGTTTCCCAAACAAAGGCTTTATCTCAGGCAATCTCGAAGTCATCAATTAAACTATTACCACACTTGATATTACCATCAAGATTAGCAAGTTTTTTACCTTTTGAGGCAGTCTTTAACCATAAAGAAAGTTTTGATATTTCTACACTTTCTTCATTTAAATCAACTCAGAAAATATTATTTTTAAGAATATCTTTAAAATATGCTTCTGTCTGAAACATATTCATAGCATTACTTCAACTTAAATCTTGAAGTTTATTTGCTATTTCTTTATTCTTATCAAGCAAGTAATCAAAAACCTTTACTAAAAATGCTCATGAACCACAAGCAGGGTCAATTACTTTTATTTTATGAACCTTTTCTTGTAATTCCTCATAAACTAAAATAGCTCTTTTGTTATAATTTTTATCTGTAATATCTTCTTTTAATTTATGTTTTTCTTTTAGTTCAGTTTCCCAATCATCAATTTTTTTACCTACACTATTTTTAACTATATAATCAACTATGTATTCAGGAGTATAAAAAACTCAGTCTTTTTTTCTTTTAGATAGACTAACTTCCTCTTCTTTATTAATCTTATCTTTTAATTCTTCAATATCTGAAATAGATTGTTCAAATATATGACCTAAAATATTTACAGATAAATCATCTTCAAAATCATAATCTCAAAGTTCTACAAATTTTTTACATATTTTATCTCAAACTTTTAAATTACTTAAATCTTCATCATGATGAAATAATCAACCATTATATCAATCAGGTATTCATAGTTTTTCACTACCTTTATCTACTGCTCTAAAAAAGTTTTGAAGAGTTTCCCAGGTAGTGCTTAATGATTTTTCTCAATATTCAACAACCTCATTTAATTTTCAATTTGGTAATAATCATAAATCTTCACAAAAATGAATAAATATAATTCTATCTATTATTTTTTGTGTTTTATTTAATACAAAATCAAGCTCTGATTTTTTGAATGAATTATTTGAAACAATATCTTTAAAAAGTTCTTTTCTAAGAACTGTATATTCTTTATAAAATTGTTTTGTAATTTCTTTTTCTTGAATTCTTATTAATGAAAGAAGTGATTTTGTATTACTATCTCCTGATTTAGCTATTAAATTCTTTTCACAAAGTAAATAATAAAATTTTCTAAAATTGAAGTAATTATTTTTAGTATTAACTAAATCATCCAAAGTCCATACTTCAAAATCTAAATGATTATCATAATATAATCTAGTTTCAAAAAAGTTTGAAACAATTACAAATGAACTATCTCTTAATCATCATTTATACTTAAATGCTTGTTGAATAGGAGAAATACTTCATTCTCTTTTTTGAGGAGCATCAAGAGAAGTTTTAGCATCTTTTAATTCTCAAATAATAAAACTCTTTTTAATATTTAGATAACCTAAAACAAAATCAGGTCTTTGTCAGGCAATACTATATTCTGTATCATATGTATGATTTTCAGCTGGCTTTCTTATATAATCAAGTATCTCACCTAAAAAATCCTGAGTAAATCAAGGAGCAACTGAAATTTCTTTATCTGTTTTTAAAGTTCAGTTATGATAATAATCATGCCATTTTTTTACTATATTTAATTTTTCATCAAAATCTGGTATTTCAAAATTTTGTAATTTTTCCTTAACTATATTTTTCTTGAATAATTGAGCCATGTTTTTTAATTAAAAATATTTAATTAAATATAATAAATTAACTATAAAAGTCCAACTTAAAAACTACTCATATTCTTTATATATACATAAAAAATAGAAAATAATCTTTTTATTATAATGAAGTGATATTAAATCTACATTAAATTTTTACTACAAAATTAAATTTTGTCTATTTTCCTATAATTAATATAATAAAAGATAATTTTATGTTTCTTTAAAAAAAATCAATATGCTAATATCAAAATCACTATTTGTAGATTATAAAGAATTTCCAAAAATTGCTTGGTTCAAACAAAATAATCTTGATAAATACAAATGGATTAAATGAATTGAAGATGAAGAAACTTCTGAAAATCTAATAGAATTATGACAAAAAGTTGAAGATTTAATTTGAGAATATTTTCTTAATAAAGAATGATTAGTAAAACTTGATGTATTTAAAGATAATTCAGCTAAAAATCCTAATGATGAAGAAGATGAAGATATTTATTTGATTCAAGATAATTATAAGCTAAAAAGAGAAGCTAACTTAAAAAAAACAATCGAAGCTATTAAAAATAAAGAACCTCTAATTTATCAACCTTGATTTTTGATAGATTGATTATTTGTAAGATGAGATTATTTAAGACTAAATAAAGAAACTTGAAATTATGATTTAATTGAGGTAAAAGCTAAAACATGAGTTAGAAAAGATAAATCATTTCAAAATACAAAAAATAAATGAAAATGAAATTTAGAAAATAAATTCTTATCTGATATCTCTTTTCAAAAATATGTAATTAATAAAGTTCTAAAACAAGAATGATTACCTGAATTAGAAAAATTCTATTATGCATACCTAAATCATGAATTCAAAAAAGATTGAGAAATAAATGTTAGAAAAATAGTGATATTAGATGAAGTAAATATTGAAAAATTATTTATATTAAAATCTGAAGATGATGAAAAAGATATAAAAATTAATGATTTTTTACTTACTGATTTAGTAATTGAAGATATTCTTAATAAAATTAAGAAAGAATTAATATTAACAGAAGAAGATTTTAATAAGATTCATCCTTTTACTTGAAGTAAATATATAGAATATTTTTGAGAAGATAGAATATTTTGAACTATTTATTGAAAATGATTAACTTCTGCAAAGACTATTAAAGAATTACATTATAATTGAAATACAAAACTTGATGATTTAAGTATAGAAGAGCAAGAATTATTTAATAAATCAAATTGAGATGTTTGAAGTGCAAGACAATATATTATCAACTATTTAGAATCTAAAAAGCAATGAAAAGACTTAATAGATGCTGAATCAATTATATTAGAGCTTGATGATATAAAATATCCTATATGTTTTTATGATTATGAAAGTTGTAGTGTTCCAATTCCATTTTTAGATTATGTTTGACCATACCAACATGCAGTAGTTCAATATAGCTTACATAAAGTATATGAAGATTGAAAAATAGAGCATTTCTGATGAGTATTAACTTGAACATGAGAAAAAACTGTAAAACAAATAACTATTGAAAATAATACAAATAAAGTAGATTCTGAAAGTGAAAAAGTTATTACTTGATGATATAAAGATTTATTAGATGAATTTATAAAAGATATTTGAGATGATTTAGACAAAACTTTTATTGTTTGGTATAAGCCTTTTGAAAATACAAGAAATAAAGAAATTGCTGAAACTTTTCCAGAATTAAAAGATGCATTTTTAGAAATAAATAGCAATACTTATGATTTGATGGATATTTTCAAAAAATGATATTTTTATTCACTTGATTTTAAGGGTTCTAATTCAATTAAATATGTATTACCAGCACTAGTTCCTAAAATGAGTTATGATTGAATGGAAGTCCCAAATTGACTAGTTGCAATGCAAGTTTTGAATAATATAATTGAATGAAATATAGTTTGAGAAGAAAAAGGCAAACAAATCATAAATTTATTAAAATATTGTGGTCAAGATAGTTTGGCTATGTATGAGATTTATAAAGTAATAAAAAATAGACTAGATTAATTTCTAGTCTATTTTTTATACATTATTTAAAATATTTTAAAATAAGATATTTATAACTAAATATCTAAAATTTTATATCAGCTAACATATACAATATTAGTATTTTTATATTTATTAATAAATTTTCAATTATCATATGTGTGTCAATGAAAGAAATATTTAGGACTATATTTATCAATGTAAGTTTTTAATCATTCAAATCATTCATGAGCTAAATCATCATTATCATTAATTCATTTCGGAGGACAGTGTGCTATTAATACATCTACTTTTTCTAATTCATTTATTAATTTATTAGCTTCTTTTTGTGTATAGATAAAATGTTCTTGTTTTTTATATTTTACACATCACTCAAATCATCAAAATTTATAATTTCAAAATTTAATAGTATTTAGATGTAAATTATTAATATTTAAATCTTTCATATATTCTGATTGATAAATATTACAATGATTTCAATAAACACCAATTTTAGGTATATTTAAATATTTGATTTCTTTTATTTCTTCTCAGTATAAATCTCAAAGAGTTATTATTAAATCAAAATTATAATCTTTTAATAACTTATTTAATCATTCAGGTTTTTTATCTGCAATTGCTAAAACTTTCATATTTAATTTTTTATAATAATTTTAATTAAAAGATATTTTAATCTAAGTTAGAAAGTTCTTTAATTTTCTCTAATATAAGTATCGTTCTAGCTTTAATAAATGAATCAAAATCATCAATTTCAAGCATTCAAACCATTTCTTCTGATATTAAATGAGTTTTTAAATATTCATTAAATGTATTATCTCATAATTCTTCTCTAAAATCCTTTATATAAATACTTGGATTTTTATTATTAATAAATTTATTATTTGTTTCCTTTGTTAACGGTGTTAGATTAGCAATATTATTTATAATATTATCTCATCTTTTATGTATTTCTTTTCATACTACTGAATTATCTGGAAAAATATGATGTAATTCTAATTTACTTTTATTTTCAGTTCATTTATTTACTTGAACTCAGCTATAAAAATCTTTTACATTATTGTTAATTAACAATAATTCAATTGCAGTAAATACTTGATTTGATTGTTTATTATAATATGCATCTAATAAGTCTTTTTCATCATAAAATCTTGTTCTAGATTTAAATAGTTTTGTTTTATAATTTTCAAGATTTAATTCATTAAAATCTTTTTGTATTCTCTCATTTTGAGCTCATGAATATCTATTAAATAAAACAGTATTCCAAAACCATTTAGATAAAAATACTCTTTTTTCATGAGTTATATCTTTATTAGTAGAAATATACAAAGATAAAAATTTGATAATAGGTTTAAATTTATTAAAATTTCATGTTTGAATCTTAAAATTTTCTAATTCATCAATTAATTGTTTAAATAACTTATTAATTTGCTTACAATTATCTATTAAATCAAATGTTGTAATTTTTAATATTTCCCTTTCTTTAACTAATTTTTTTTCTTGTAAAAATAACATAATTATAAAAAGAAGTTCTTTATCATCATTAAATTTATAAGTTTCTCATTCTCATAAATTGTCTAATTCATCAAAATAATTATTTGTAGATAATGATTTTTTTGACTTCATTAAATTAATAAATCTTCTTAAATCAAAATATCTATCTTCAATTTTTTTATATGTTTTAGCTACCATTATATCAAACATATTTAATTTGGTATTTTTAGTATTAATTCTTTCAAAAATATCTAAAACTTGTTCTAATTTTCATTCTTGATTTATAACATAAACTTTTCTATCTAAAATTTTCTTTTTTAAGATTCAAATTATTGTAAAAAATTCTTTTATATCATCATTTTCAATAAAATTAAGAAATTCTTTTTCTATTTCATCAATATATAATGCTTGTAATGGTATATATTTTAATCAAAATTCTTTATATAGCTTCTCTAATGTATAATTATTTATTTTAATATATTCCTCTCATATAGTTTCTATTTTTTCATCATCAAAATGAAGAATATCAACTATTCATTCATCATTATTTTCATCAAATCATTCAATATCAATAAAAAGATTATATTTTATTGGTCTTTTTCAATTTCATTTATAAATATCTTTGTTTGAAAAAATAGATGTTAAAGTTGTAGTTCTTTGTTGTCCATCTAATAAATATACTACTGATTTAACTTCATTTGAAGGAAAGTGCATATCAGTTATAGCTCATCAAACATCCCTTCTAGCTAATTCATTTCATCATTCCCAAATAAGAATACTATTTATAGTATAATTTCTATAAAGACTATCTAGTAATAATTTTACTTGTTCTTTATCCCATACATATTCTCTTTGAAATTCTGGAACTTGTAATTCTCATGACACTGACCTATCAATTAAATCTTTAATATATTCTATTTTCATATTTTTTAGTAGCTTAAAGAGACAAATAATTTACATTTATATATACTCATTTTTCTTGTTTTGTCTAATAAAAATAGCCCATTATATATGTATATAATGGGTGTATTTTGAAAAAATCTCTTAATTATAATGATGTGATATTAATTCTATATTAATTTTTTGATATAATATCAATTTTATTGTTTCTTTTTTCGATTTTTTCTTTTAAAAAGCCAATAAAATCATTACTAATTCTTCAAAATAAATCTTCAAATCCTATATATTGAGCATCTCTCAATATTGCTAAATTATCAAAATCATCATCACTAGCATTTACATATTTTTGAAAAGCTGAATATGAATCTAAAATAATATCATCATCTATATCAACTAATTCAAAATATAGTCATTTGGTTCATATTCTTTAATTTCTTTTATCCATTCTTCTAATATTCAATAATTTGGGCTAATGTAAAAATTGTGTGCTACTTTTAGTATAAAAAATAGGATTAATACTGAGAAGAGTATGGTATAATCTTGTAAGATTAAAATTAAATTTAAAGTATGCAAAAAAAACTGTCCTAATTGTAGAAGTAAATACATAAAATTAAACTGAAAAAATAGTCAATGAAAGCAAAAATTTAAGTGTAAGAAATGTAATTTTTGTTTTGTTGATAAATATAGAAAAATTTCAATTATTAAAACTGATAAAATATTTATTGAATTGATAGATTAATTTCGTTTGTTTCTTTGTGGATTTATGAGAGAAATTTATAGATTTCTAGCACACAATTTTTACATTAGCCCAAAAAAATCTATTAAAAAATATTACTTTTTAATAGATAGCAATGAAAAAAAATAATAGAGGAAAATTTATAAATAAAAAAAAGGTTCTATCTAGTGTTAAGAATAATAGTAATTCTAATAACACTAAATCTAACCTTCTAGATAGCTTATCTAACAGTAAAATAAGCAAATCTGGTAATTTTGTCTTAAATGGCAGCCTCACTAGGAATCGAACCTAGCTCGCAGGATTTGGAATCCTGAATTCTAACCGATGAAATATGAGGCTAAATCATGAGATGATTATACTTTAGTATGTCATTCTCATGTTTTTTTATATTTTCTAGCTTTATTTATAGCAACTTTTTTAATTATTTCATCTTCTAAGTTGATTCACAACATTTCAGATAATCAAAGTATAAAAATAGTTACATCAGCTAATTCTTCTCAGGTTTTTCATAAACCTTTATGATGAGATTCAAAAGCTTCAGCAAGTTCACCATAAATTAAATTGAATTCCATATTAACATCAATTGTGTTAAATCATTTATCAATTTTATTTTGAAGTATATCTTTTTGAAGTTTTTGTAAATCTATCATTTTTTTATCGTTATTATATAGAAAATCTATAAAAAGAAGTAATAGTATCTTCACCTATAAAATCTTTTACTTTTTTACTTGGGTCAATAACAAAATTTTGCTCTAATAAAGAAATTTCAGATTTAAATTTCCCCATTTTACCTTCAATAATTTTAACTAATACTTGTTCTGGTTTATTACCCATTTTTGGATCAGCTTTCATTATTTCTAATTGTAAAGTTTTTTCTTTTTCAACAATTTCATCAGAAATATCATCCATAGATAAATATTCAGGATTAGCAGCAGTAATATGCATTGCAACTTGTTTAGCTTGTTCTTCATCAGTACCAGCTTTAGCAACAACAACAGCAGCTAATTTATTATTTGAATGAACATATGAAGCAACAATATCTCATTCAATAATTTTATATTCTTGAATTTGTAAATTTTCACCTAACTCAAGTGCATAATCAGAATTTATTAATGTTTGTGCAGCTTCTTTTGAATCTTCACCATTTTCTTTTAAATATTCAGCAATATTATTAATCATTACTTTAAATTTATCTGAAATAGCTAAGAAATCTGTTTCTGAACTAATTGAAACAACATAAACTTTACCTTGTTCAGATATAATTTTAATACCACCTTCTAAAGCTTCTCTATCAGCTTTTTTAGCAGCTTTAGCAAGACCTTTTTTTCTAAGTTCTTCAATTGCTTTATCCATATCTCAATCAGTTTGAGTTAATGCTTTTTTACATTCCATCATACCAATACCTGTTCTTTCTCTAAGTTCTTTAACTTGTGCAGCAGTAATTGCCATAATTCTTTTATTTAAAAATTAAGTATATTATTATCTTTATATAATAATAGTTTATTTTTTAGATTTATCACTTAATAAATTATCAATAAAACTTATTTCAACATCTTCTCAGTTATAAGCTTTAAATCATAAAAATCATGATAAACCAATATATAAAACAAATAGTAATCCTCAAAATATCCAAGATAAAAATACACTAAGTATAGAATATGCTATAAAAATAGTAATTCAATACTTAATATGTTTTTTTAAATCATCTGTTTTTTCTGTTTCTGTAAAGTGAATAAAAATTGCAGCTAGGGGTATATAACATAGTGCATTTTTTGTTCTAGTATTTACTGTATTATTATCTGACATAATTTTGATATTTATATTATAAATATATTATTATTTTTCTTCAGTTTTAACAGCTGTTTTTTTAGCAGGTGCTTTTTTAGTTTCACCACTTACTTTTTTAGGTGCCATTTTTTGAATTTTACCTCCAGTAGCTTTAACTTTTGTACCAACTAGTTCTTTTTTAATAACGTTAGCTATAAATTCAGTAGATTTTACAGAGTTTGTATTAGCTGGAATCATATTAGTAACTGAAGTATCATCACCATTTGTATTCATAATAGCAAATGAAGTTAAGTTTAAAGAATTAGCTTCTCTAACAGCTTGAGCTTCATAAACACCATCAACAACAAATAATACATCTGGTACTCTTTTCATTTCTTTTAATCATTTAAATGCTTTATCTAATTTTTCAAGTTCAAGCATTTTAGCAGCAGCTTCTTTTTTTGTTAAAATATCAAAAGCTCCAGATTCAGAATCTTTTAATAATCTTAAGTAAGTAGCTATTCTAACTTTAATAGTTTTGAAATTAGTTAAAAGACCAGGAACCCATTTTTCAGAAACATAGTAATGACCAGTTTCTTTAGCAAGTTCAACATAAGCATCTCTTGATTGTAATTTAGTAGCAACAAATAAGATTTTTTTACCTTGAGCATGTAAATCTTTTAATTGAGTTTTTACTTCATCTAATTTTTTAGCAGTTTCAATTAAATTAATAACATGAATACCATTAGAAGCACCATAAATATAGTTTTTCATATTAGGATTCCAGTAATTTTTTTTATTACCAATATGTAATAAATTATCAAACATTGAATTTAGTGTTTTTTTGTCCATTTTTCTTTAATTATTTTAATAAGCAAGACATATAAGTCTTTAAATTAGTAGTTCTGTGTACAAGTACTTCGCAGAACCACTATTAGTAATTATTTAGTTTCTTTTTTAGCTTCAGATTTTTTAGCTTTTTTTACTTCAGAATCAATTTTTTCTTCTTCTGAAGTTTCTTTTTTAGCTTCAACTTTTTTAGTTTCCTTAGGAGCTTCTTGTAAAGCTTTTAAAGATAAACCAATTCTTTTTTTATTAGGTTCGAAGTTAATAATTTTAGCAGTAACTTCTTCTCCAACTTTAACATGATCTCTAATATCTTTAACTACTCCATGAGAAATTTCAGATAAATGAATCAAACCTTGAATTCAACCTTCAAGATCCATAAACGCACCAAATTTAGAAATTCTAGAAATAGGAGCAGTAATTGAATCATTAAGTTTATATTTTTTCGCAAGAACATCCCAAGGATTTTCTTTAAGTCTTTTAATTGAAAGAGAAATTTTTTCACTTTCAAGTCCTATAACTTTAACTTTAACAGTCATTCAAACTTTAGCAAATTTTGAAGGATCAGTAACGTGTCCCCAATCTATTTCAGAAACATGAACAAGACCTTCTAATCCAGCAAAAGTAACAAATAAACCATATGATAATATACCTGAAACAGTTCATTCAACAATATCACCTTCTTTTAAAGTTTTTAATGCTTTAGTTCTATCTTCTTCAATAGCAGCTTTTTCAGAGAAAATAATTTTTTTACCATTTTCATCAACATTAATAACTCTAACTTTGAAATCTAATCCAACTAAACCATTTAAATGTTCTAGAATTTTTTCAGGATCAGCTCCTTCTACTCTAGGGTAATGTAATGGAGTTAATTGAGAAACTGGTATAAAACCTTTTAAACCATCAATATCGACAAGTAAACCTCATTTATTTGCTTCAGTTGGTTTAACATTAATAACTTCAGAAGATTCGTTATATTTAGCAAGATTTGTAAGATTTTTAATTTGATTAGCTCTTTTTAATGAAAGAATTAATAAACCTCTTTCTATTGAATCACCTAAAACCATAATATCAATTGCTTGACCTGATTTTAATTCTGATAAATCAACAGTATTACCTACTTCTTTAGATACAACTAAACCAGTAAATTGATTATTTACGTTTACTAAAATGTTTTTCTTTTCTATTTTAATAATAGTACCAGAAATAACTTCTCCAGTTTTAGGATATTTTATTTCAGGTGATTCGTTGAACAACTCTTCAAACAGAGTTAAGTCTTTATTTGTCATAATGACATAAAAATTAAAAAATAAAATGCAACCATCGTTTAATGATAGTTTAAATAGATTACTAATTATATACTCTTTTTTACAAGGCTTTTGTATATGAGTAAATATTAAAAATCTCTTGAGTAAAAAGTTAGATAGGACTAAGACTTTCTACTTAAAAACTTTTAATTTATTTTAAAAATGGGGTGCCCGAAGGGGTTCGAACCCTCGACCTCCAGAGTCACAACCTGGCATTCTAACCAACTGAACTACGGGCACCATATATAGCTTTTTAAATAAAAGCAGAAGGATTATATAAATAAAGAGCTAATTGTCAAAAGAAAATTAGTCTTTTTTCTAGTATTTTAAAGCAATTTATATTAAAATTAAAGTATCTATATAAAAAAGAAATAAAATATGATTGAAAATAATAATATTGAACTATGAAATCTTGAAATATACAAGAAAATAGTAGAGCATATGAATGAAAGTTTATGGATATGAGATAAAAATAAAAATACTATATACACCAATAGTATTTTTAGTGATTTGTCATGATATTCTTTAAAAGAAATAATTTGAAAAAACTATTGTAGCTTTTGGGATAATGAAAGTATTGAAATTAAAAAAAAAATAAACTCTGAAAAAGATAAAAATAAAAAAATAAAATATGAAGCTAAAATAAAAGCAAAAAATTGAGATTTAATACCTGTACTTTGTAGCTGATCACCTACTGAAAATTGATGAACAGTACTTATGATTAGTGATTTAAGAAAGTTAAACTCATTAAAAGAAGCAGAACAAAATCTAATCAAAATAAATAAAACTAAAGATGAATTTATATCTATAGTATGACATGAGCTTAGAACTCCATTAACATCAATAAGATGATATTTATCTATGATTTTAGATTGAGATATGTGAGATATAACTGACGAAACAAGAAAAGCGTTATGACATAGTTATAACAGTTCAGTTAGATTAATAGAATTAGTAAATGATGTATTATCAATATGAAAAATAGAATCATGAAAAATGAAATACAGTTATGATTATTATAAAATAACTGATGTAATCAATTCAGTATATGATGATATAAAACTTTCTATGAATGAAAAATGATTAAATTTTTATATAGACTTTGATCAAAACTTAAGAGATTTAACTATCAAAATAGATAAAGATAAATTAAAACAAATATTTATAAATTTACTAACAAATTCTTTAAAATTTACAAAAGAATGATGAAATATAACATTAAAATCATCAAAAATATGAAATAAAGTTTTATTTGAAGTAATAGATAATTGAATAGGTATTGAAAAAAATAAAATTAAAACATTATTTAGTAAATTTTCACAAGTTGAATCTACACTTCAAAGACAAAATACATCATGACTATGACTATGACTAGCAATATCTAATAATTTTATAAAAGAATTTTATTCAGAAATAAATGTGAAATCTGAGCTATGAAAATGAAGTAATTTCTCTTTTGAATTAAATATTGTTTAAATACAATAATATATAAGTCAATGCATTATTTTTGTTTTAAGTAAAAATAAATGTTAAAATAATATAAATAATTAAGTAAATAAATATTATGGACAAAAAAATATTGATTATAGAGGATGATAAAGTATTAAATGAAATGTATGCAATAAAATTCTCAAAAGAATGATATGAAGTAAAATCTGCATATGATTGACTAGATTGATTAGCAAAATTAGAAGAATGATTTCAACCAGATTTAATTCTTCTTGATTTAATGATGCCGTCAATGAATTGATTTGAAACATTATGAGCTATAAAAAATCAAACTTCATCAGATTGTAAAATAATTATTTTTACTAACATAGTAGATAAAGAAAAAATTGATAAGGCTATGAAAATGTGAGCTGACGATTATTTAATAAAAGCTAATACTACTCCTAAAGTAGCTATAGAAAAAGTTCAAGAAGTATTAAATATACCACAACAAATACAAAATTCTCCTATATACATAAAACCAGGATTAAATATATTTAAAATGAAAAATCCATTAATGCCTGAATGAGAAGATATAGAAATAAGTATAAATATAAAAATATAAAAAAGACTGAAAATTCAGTCTTTTTTTATTTCTTAAGTAAATTAACAAATGCTTCACTTGGTAAACTAACTTTACCAAATTGTTTCATTTTCTTTTTACCTTTTGCTTGTTTTTGTAATAATTTCTTTTTTCTTGATATATCTCAACCATACAATTTAGCTGTAACATCTTTTCTCATTGCTGATATATTTTCTCTTCATACAACATCACCTCAAACTACTGCTTGAATCTTTATAACAAAAAGTGCTTTAGGAATTGATTCTTTTAAATTAGCACAAATTTTTCATCATAACATTCTAGATTGACTTCTATGACATATAAATGCAAGAGCATCTACTTTTTCATCAGCAATTAAAACTTCTAACTTAACTAAATCATCTTCTCTATATTTAATTAACTCATAATTTAGAGAAGCATATCAAGAAGAAAGTGATTTAATTTCATCATAAAAATCTCAAATTAATTCATTCATAGGTAATTCATAAGTCAGCATTACCCTATCACTATCTATATATGATTGATTTTTAAAATTTCATCTTCTATCTTGAGATAAAGTCATTAGATTTCAAACAAATTCTTGAGGAGTAATTATCTCTACCTTTGCAATGGGCTCCTCTATATATAAATATTTTTCTCTTTTTGGTAAATCTTCTGGATTTGAAATTAAAATTCTAGTGCATTTTTGACCTTTTTCATCTTTAATTAATTTAGGACTATATCTAAAATATTCTGAAGTTTTGTCTCATAACATCATAACTCTATATGTGACCTGAGGTGCTGTCATTATAACATCCATCCCAAATTCCCTCATTAATCTTTCTTTTACTATATCAAGATGAAGTAATCATAAAAAACCACATCTATAACCATGTCAAAGTGCTGGAGAAACTTCTTGTTCTACAAATAAAGCTGAATCATTTAATACAAGCTTTTCCATTGCATCTTTAAGAAGTGGATATTCAGAAGAATCCATTGCAAAAATACCTGCATATATAAAAGGAGTTACTTCACCAAATCATTCTATTGGAGAAGCATCTTCTGCTTTATCTTTAGGTCATTCTACATTTTCTGCTTTCCACATAGTATCACCAACTCTAGCATCTCTAATAGTTTTTAAACCTGTAACTACATATCAAACAGAACCTAATCAAATTTTTTCATCACTCTCATAACCTGGTGCAAAATGTCATACATCTAAAGCAATTATTTTTTTGTTAGTATTTAAAAAATGACATGTATCACCTTTTTTAATTTCACCTTGAAATACTTTAACATAAGAAACTACTCATCTATATGCATCATATTGTGAATCAAAAACTAGTGCTTTTAACTCATCATTATTTGGATTTTTATCACCATATACTTTTGGAGAACTTACTCTTTCTATAACAGCTTCTAAAATAGATTCAACATTTTCTCATGTTTTAGCAGAAACTCAAATAATTTCAGAAACATCACAACCTAAAAGATTAACTATTTCTTCAGCTACTTTATCAAAATCAGCAGCTGGTAAATCAATTTTATTAATAACTGGTATAATATCTAAGTCATTCTCAATAGCCATATAAACATTACTAAGAGTTTGTGCCTCTATTCATTGAGTAGCATCAACTATTAAAAGAGCACCTTCAACTGAAGCTAAACTTCTAGATACTTCATATTGAAAATCTACATGACCAGGAGTATCTATAATATTCATTTCATAGCCTTCCCAATTCATTCTAACAGGTTGAAGTTTAATCGTAATACCTCTTTCTTGTTCAAGCTCCATAGTATCAAGCATTTGACCATGCTTCATATCTCTTTTATCGATAGTTCCTGTTATTTCAAGTAATCTATCAGCAAGAGTAGATTTACCATGATCAATATGTGCAATGATACAAAAGTTTCTAATATTTTTTAATTCCATAGTTTTTATCAATTTGTTAATAATTTTCCCTATTTTATGCAAAAAAAATAAAAAGTAAAATATAAAAATAATCCTAATAATTTAGGATTATTAAAACTTAATTTTAAACATTTTTATAATTTTAGTTACACAAATATACTTTGATTCTATTAATAATAATTCTTTATAGTTATTAACAATAAAGTTATAATCTCTATTTAATTGTGCTAGATTTTCATTTGATAACTTAAATGTACCTACTCTAACAAATCAATTTTTAGTTAATCAACAATCTTTTCATACAGAATTTTCTTGTTTAATAATTTCATATACTGATTCTAATTTTCTAATTTTTTTAAATAATTTTTCATTAAATCATAAAAGTTTTCATTCAATAGTTGGAAAAATATTTATTCAAATAACATTTTCTTTTATACTTGGAAATTCTTGATGTTTATCTATTAAAAATCTAAAAAAATTAATACCAAAAGCTTTATACATTAATTCATGTCTTCATCATCCAATTCTTCAATTAACTTCAATAGTTTTTAACTGTCACTTAGTATTTATTTTAAATTCATGATGAATAAATGAATTTTTTATTTTCATAGCTTCAACACTATCTTTTATAAATTTTTCTAAGTTTATATATCTAAAAGTATCTTGAGTATCCTTGGTTGTTATTCTAGATAAAACGAAATAGTCATCAATTCATATATCTATTCATAATTTTTCTTTAATTGGTTCAGATATCCTAATACTTCAGTCTTCTCAAACAAAATAATCAATAGAATAAAGTTCTCAATTAATAAATTCTTCTGCAATTAAAATATCTCATTCAATTCATTTTTCTATAAAAATTTTATGAAAGTTATTAAAATGATCTTTATAATTATAAAATTCAGACCTATTATTTATTTTAACAACTCAAGAACTTTGAACTCAATTAATAGGTTTCAAAATAAAAGGTAATCCTACTTTTTCTTTTATTTCTGAGTATTTTAAATCATTTATAGGTCATGATATAAATTTTATTCATAGTTCTTCACTATATTTTTGCAATAAATCTCTTTGAATAAATTTATCTCTGAAAATCTTATTATTTTCTGGTGAAGTTTGTCAAATAAGATTTTTTAAATCGTTAGAGATATTCATTGTAGTTTCAATAGTAGTATGAATATATAGAATATTATATTCATTATTTAAATCTAAAATTGTTTTCGTTATATCTTCTCTATTTACATAGTTTTGAATGAAAATTCAATTTTTTTCTAACTTTTTTTCAAAAATCTTATCTTCAATCTTTATTCATTTATAAAAAAGAATATTTTGTATATCATCACTAATATAAATATCTCAAAATAATTTTACCTCTAATTCAAAAGTATCTGTTTTAAACCATTTTTTGTTCATAATATGAACAATTATTTTTTGCATGATTATCTATTAACAACTAATTATTATAATTTTTGCTTGAAAAAATTATATCATTTTTTAAAAAAAATCAATTTAAAGTCAATTTAATGTATTTTTTTGACTATAAAGAGAAAATATACTAAAATAATATATATTATAAAAAAATACGTATATTATGGAAAATTCTATAAATACATCACCTGAATCAAATGCATCAAAAACACTAGAAGCTTTTATACAAGAATATAGTGAACTTATTTTTGATGAAAAAATTTGGAAAACAAAAGAGTTATGGAAAATATCTGAAGTAACTTTTTCCTATGTATATGAAAAAAATAATACAGTAGATAAGTTAAATACTACATTATTTGTATCATGAGGATGATTAAATCTACAAAAATATTATGAATCAGATGATAAAACAAGAAAGTCATTATTATTAACATCAAGAAAAAATCTTGAAAATATATTAAAAGAAAAAAAGGAATTGATAAAGGAAGCTTTAAGTGAAATAAAAACAGTAGATAGCTTAAATAATTGAGAAGTAGAAACAGATATTAGAGAAATTTTTCTAATTTTTTTATAAGACAATCAAATTTAATAACATCTCATTTATAAAAAATAACATTTTTTATACCATATTTTTCACTTGTATCCTCCATTGCATCTATTTCTGCATTAAAGGCATCACTTTCCATTCTAGCTTTTGTCAATATATGAACTATAGCTTTATTTTGCATTGAAAATTTTTACAATCTAAATAAAAATATATTTTAAATTATAATTAAAATAAATTTTTCTATTTAACATAAAATATCCATGTTTCAAACATGAGGCCCGCATTATAAAAAGATAATTTTTCTTAGCAAGTTTTTATAGTCAATTAAATGTTAATTTTCTTAACTAATTCGCACCATACTGCTATATCTAAATCTTCTCACCTAACTGTTTTTTCAATTCACAATTCATTAAAAACTTGTATAATATAATCTTTTTCAAATCACGCATTAGTAAAATTTTTAACAAGCATTTTTCTTGTAGCAGCAAATCAAATTTTTATTAATTTAAAAAATTTATCATCATCTATTTCTTCAAATTTATTATTATATTTAAATAATAATACTGCTGAATCAATTTTAGGTTGAGGAACAAAAAAATCTTTTGGAACATCTTGTTCATAACTTACGTCAGATTTTTTTTCAATAAAAAGACTTAAAACAGATGACTTATTTTTAAAATTTAACATTATTTTTTCAGCAACTTCTTGTTGCATTAAAATAACCATAGATTCTGGTTTATTTTCTACATTATATAAAAAATGTCTTAAGATAGGAGAAGTTATATAATAAGGAATATTTGCTATTACTGAATATTCTTTATTTTGAGGCTCATATTTTAAAATATCTTTTCTATTTATAGTAAAGTCTATATTTTCTAAATCAAAATCATTATTGTCTACTCTATCATTTAAAACTTCAATCATATCTTGATCAAGTTCTACTAAATTTAAAGATTTAGGACTAAGCTCAACTAATTTTTCAGTTAATGCACCATAACCTGGTCATACTTCTATTATATTTTTACCTTCTACCTCAGTAATATTAGCAATTTTAGTAATCGCTTTATCATTTACTAAAAAGTTTTGTCCTAAACCCTTTTTAGCCTTTATTTTATATTTTTTTAATATTTCTAAACTCATTTATTTTATATTTAAATATTATTTTATTTATAATAACTATTTTTAATATTTTAGCTACTGATAATTTATAATATATTTATATTATTTGTAAATAGTAACTTCTAGAAATATATTCTTTTATATGATAAAATAAAAATATATTAAATAATAATATATAAATGCGTAAAATTACAGCAAAATTACTTATATTTTTATTAATAATAAAAATAATAACTCCAATATTAAGTATTGGAGATGTTTTTGCTGTTTCAAATACTTGGGATTTTAATACAAATTCAAATTATACACTTTCAGATACAAATGTTAATAACATCAAAATTGAAAATTCATTAGTAAGACTTCCTTACCATTTAGAGCACCTATGAGCAATTACAGATTCTACTAATTTAAACTGAGCAAGAAGAGTTCTCACTAAATGAGATTATGCTTTTGTAGCTTCTTATGATGCTGATAAAATTATTTCATTAAATATTTCTGACCCTACAAACCCTACTATTGCATTTATTCTATCTAATTGAGATCAATGAATAAATATAAATTGACCTAAATGATTATCTTTTACTTGAAATTACTTATATGTTGCAGGATACTTATCTGATAATATAAGTATTATTGATATCTCAGACCCTACTAATTTAGTATTTGTACAAGAAATAGCTGATGATATAATAAATCAACAATTAAATTGAGCAAATGATATTACTATTGATTGAAGTCATTTATATGTAAGTTCTTATGTTGATGATAGTTTTAATATATTTGATAATACAGACCCATCAAATCCAACATTTATACAATACTTAAAAGATACAACTAAACTAGATTGAATAAATAGAAGTAAAATTAACTGAGGATATGCATATTCTGTAATGGATAGAAATGATTCTTTTTCAATAATAGATTTAACAAATCAAGATTCAAGTTTCCAAAAAGTAAGTATAGTATGAGAATTAACAGATTGAACAAATTGAGCATTACTTAATTGAGCAAGATGAATAAGTTTAAGTTGAAACATAGCATATGTATCTTCAAATATAAGTGATGCATTAGAATTAATAGATATAACTGATAAAACAACACCTATACATACATGAAGCATTGTTGACTGAAATTGATGAGCAACACTTAATGCAAATAGACAAGTAATAACATATAATTGATATGCTTTTAATTCTGCTAGAATATCAGATGCAATTGAAGTAGTAGATCTATCAAATCCAACCTTACCAACACATGAATCTAACATATTAAAAGATACTACTGTACTACTTAACTGAGCAAATGATATATATAATTCTTGAAGTATATTTTATGCAGTATGAAATGTAGATGATTCATTAGAAATAATGAAAGTAAAATATTCTACTAATAGTCCATATGTAATACCAACTAATCCATATAATTATACTTGAAGTATTAATAGTTTTAATGAAACTTTATGATTAAATAATCAATGAAATATAAGTTATCAATTATCTTATGATAATTGAATAAACTGGTATTGGTATGATTGAACAGATTGGTTATTAACAAATACATGAACAAGTGAATCAAATTCAGCAATTAATATTAATAATAATTTATATTCTTTTAATAATCTAAATAAAGCTTGAACTTGAAGTTTTTTATTTAAAGCATTTTTAAATAGTGATTGAACACAAAAAGTAGAACTAGATAAAGTAAATATTACTACAATTGAATCTCCTACTGAAATATCAAATCCAGTTTTTTGGTATGATTGACAAGATACTGATTGAGACTGAGATTCAACAAATGAACCAACAGTATGAACAGAAGTTTCTCCCCTAATTGAAAAATTTAATTGATATAGTGCATATAATAATACAGCATGAACAATTCCAACATATAATACATGAGCTATAAATAATCATCCAAATCTTAACTATGATTGAGTTGATAATAATTATATAATAGATAATCAAACAGCTATAAATACAGCTTCATCATATTATGAAAAAAGTTTCTCTATAGTTTTTAAAACTTCAGATGATATAAATACATTTCAAAATATTTATGAACAATGATGAACAGCAAGAGGATATAATATTCAAGTAGAAAATGGTCATTTATATGCATGAGCATTTAATACTTCAGAATGGGTTGCCTGAGATCAATATAAATTTGTAGATTTATGAACTGTAAATCCTAATCAAACTTATTATTTAACTATGATTCAAGAAAGTACTAATTCAAAAACTTTAAAAGTTTACCTTGATTCAAATTTAGTTTGAGATTTACAAAATGTAGATTACCAAAGATCACATTGATGAGCTATTTGATTATGATTTGTGAATTGAAATATAATAAAAGCTAGTGATAATTCTACAACAAATTGACCAGCTTATTTTAAATGAAATATTTGAGAGTTTATTTCTTGGAATCATGCTCTAAGTGATATTGAAAGACAATGAATTGATATGTATTTAAAAAATAAGTGGTGACTAATATTTCAAATTTATCCTTCTATTACTTGAACGAATATCAATAATAATCAGTTATTTACAAGCTCATCATGACTTACAATAGAGTATTATTATAAAGATTGAGATTGATGAAATTGAATTGATACAGCAAGTGCAAATCTAGCTTTATATAGAATAGATTGATGAATTTGGTCAAATGATTTAACTTGAAGCTTAATTGATTCAAATCAAACAAATATAACAACATCTACCTGAACATTTTATGCAACTTGAATATGGCAAGAATGATATTATAAAGCAAGTGTTAGTATTTCAAATTTAGATTGAAATAGTATTAAAAAAGATATATATTTTTCTATTGATCCACTTTGAATAAAAACAAAAGTTTTACATTTTGATTTACAAGACCCAAATTGAAATTCATGAACTACCCTACCAACTAGTTGAACATGATTATCATTAATAAAAGATAAAATACTTTGATATGATGCGTATCAAAATACTTCTTGAAATCAAGCAATTTATTATGATAGTTGAATAATTAATCCACCAAATCCATGAATTGTATTAGATTGAATAGATGATTTTTATAATATAGATAATGAATCTGCATTAAATACTACAAATTATTATGAAAAATCTTTTTCATTTGTCTTTAAAACAGGTGATGATATAGATACCTACCAAAATATATATGAACAGTGATGAGGTTCTAGATGATATGCCATTCAAATACAATCATGAGCAATATTAGCTTGAGCATGGAATAATGTAGAATGGGCCTCATGAGATCAATACAAAACATTAACATGAACTATACAAGCAAATACAATATATACACTAACAATGGTGCAAGATAGTACAGACTCTAACTTAGCTAATACAAAATTTGAAGTATATCTTGATTGAGTATCATTATGAACATTAAATAATATTGATTACCAAAGACCTCATACATGAAATATAGCAATTTGAGAAGTTTTATGATGAGCTATTAAGTTATCTGATAATACTAGCTCATCTGATTGAAATTATTTTAAATGATCTATATGAGAAATTATTTCATGGAATCATGCATTAACACTAACAGAGGAAGAAGATATAGAAACTTATTTTAAAAATAGATGGAATCTAGATAAAATATCTCCAACTATAACAAATAATAATTTTGCTAGCTGAAGTATTTTACCATGATGAAATCATAATCTTGAATTTAGTTTTAATGATAATAACTGATGAGTTTGAATAGATACAAGTTCAGCATTAATATGATTAGCCAAATGGGATAGTACAAATTCTGTATGGAATAATGTATCAAATGAAATCTGAACTTGAACAATTACAGACACATGAGCAACATATCCAACTTATGATCTCAATTATGGTAAATATGAAATAGTATTTCAAATAGATGATAAAAATTGAAATTCAACTTCTACATGATATATCTTATATATAGATAAACCAGAAATCATTATCTCAACTTGAAGTATAGATATTTGAGAATTAAATGATTCTACAAATACTTTTGCTCAAAATATTATAATAACAGTAAAAACAATATGATCGTGATTTAATGTTCAATTAAAGAAAAATACACAATTAACAACTTGAACAGATTTTATACCATATTATGACTGAAGTTTATGATTTGGTTATGATAAAAATAAAGATTGAACATTATTTGATTTTAATGATGATATAATATGACAAGAAATTAAAAATATTAATACAAATTGAAACTTAAATACTTATACTTATACAGTTTCACTATGAGCTATAATAGAATATCAACAAGCATGATGAGATTATAGTTGAAAAATAGATTTTTGAATAAACTTAGATTATTAAAAAAAACCTAGATTTTATCTAGGTTTTTTATATAATAAAGAGTATTATAAATCACAAAAAATATAATGAAAAAATTTCTACTAAAAATACTTTTCTTTCTTTTAATATTTTATATACCAAATGCTTTTGCTTGAACCAAAGTTTGGGATTTAAATACTGATACAGATTATACTCAACAAGATACAAATCTAACAGATATTTCTTGATGATTAGGTCAGTTAAAAATGCAATTAAATCATACTTGAAGTATAATAAACTGAAATTGATGAGCATTATTAGATCAAGCAGACTCAGTTGTAGTAGACTGAAATTATGCTTATATTACTTCTGTAAGAAGTGACGCATTAGAAATAGTTAATATATCAACCCCTTCAAATCCAACTCATGTTTCTAGTTTAACTGATGGTACTTGATGAGCAACATTAAATTGACCAAGGTGAATAATTAAAAACTGAAATTATCTATATATAGCTGTAAATGTAAGTGATACACTTGAAGTAGTAGATGTAAGTGATCCAACTAATCCTACTCATGTTACTAGTATAGCAAATTCATGAACAACATATCTTAACTGAGCAATGTGAGTAAGTATGTCATGAAGTTATTTATATGTAACAGCAAATACAAGTGATGCTTTAACGATATTTGATATATCTACAGCTTCTTCACCTACTTTTGTATGATCTTTAACTGATGCGACAAGATTAAATTGAGCATATTATATAGATATACAATGAAATTACGCATATATTACATCATATACTAATGATAGTTTAGAAATAATTGATATTACTGATCCAACTAACCCTAGTTTTATATGAGAATTAACTGATGGTAGTTGATGAGCTAATTTAAATTGACCAGTATGAATAAAAGTTATAAATAATTATGCATATATTGCTTCATATATTAGTGATGCATTAGAAATAGTTGATATTTCTAATCCTAGTTTACCAGTTCATGCAGGAACATTAACTGACACTACTTGATGAGCAACATTGAATTGAGCAGCATGAATATATATTGAATGAAATTTTGCGTATATATGATCTTATGTAAGTGATGCTTTAGAAGTAGTAAATATTTCATCAGTTAGTAATCCAACACATGTAACAAATATATTAGATTGAACATGATGATCTTCATTGAATTCTGCTTTTAATCCAATAAAAATATGAAATTATATATATATTACAGTCGCAACAAGTGATGCTTTGGAAATTATTGAAATAACTTATGATAAAACTTCTCCATATATTATTCCTAATACTTCCCTAGTTTACTCATGAAGTGTAGACAAACTTACTACAACTTTTTCTAATAATAATCAGTGATCAGTTTCATATCAGATTTCAAAAGACAATTGAACAACATGGTATTATTTAGTTTGAACAACACGGACATCAACAACAGTTTGAGTAATAGAATCAAATACTGAAACTGACATAAATGCAGAAATCCAAAGTTTTAATTGATTAGCATGATGAACATGAGAATTTTTATGGAAAGTATTTTTAACAAGTAATTGAAATCAAAAAGTAGAAATAGATGAAATATCTATGGCTTTTACTAGTGCTTGATTAAATGAAATAATAGATTTTGAAACTCCTGGATGATATACAGTTACAAACTGAACTTGGACCAGACAAACAACTACTTTTTATGAATGAACATATTCAATACAGGCAGATAATTGATGAGCAAATAATAGTACATCATGTTTTAATGTAAATAGAGATATATATAATGATTCTACAGTAAGTTTTTATAGTAAAGTAGATAGTGAATCTTGATGGGACTTTTTAAGATTTTATATAGATTGAGTGAAAATGAATGAATGGTCATGAAATGTAGCTTGGTGATCATGAACTTATGATATTTCAAATGGTAATCATGATTTTGATTGGTGTTATGAAAAAGATTGATCAGTGAATTCTTGAGCAGATACAGCTTGGATTGATTATATAGAAATAAAAGAGTTACCTGCTCCTCCTACAGAAGTAGCAGTACTTGATTTTGAAGTAACATGATGATATACAGTTACTACAACGGTAACAGCTGAAGACTGGTTCAGACAACAAAATACAGTTTATGAATGATTATATTCACTACAAAGTGCAAATATAACAGATAATCAGAGTGTATGTTTTGAAAGGCTTCAAACTATAAGTAGTATTGATACATGAATAACATTTTATAGAAAAGTTGATAGTGAATCATGATATGATTTTTTAGAATTTTATATAAATTGAACATTAGATAATAAATGGGCTTGAAATATTGATTGGGCAAAAGAGACTTACACTCTTGCAGCATGAGACTATACCTTCAAATGGTGTTATTCTAAAGATGGTTCAGTTTCAAATTGAGCAGATGCAGCTTGGGTAGATATAGTAGCTCTTACTCAAGATCCACCTATTATTACAGAAGTCACTCCTGTAGCTACTCCTACAAATGATAATACACCTGATTATACTTTTAATACTCCTATAGCTTGAGATATTTCATATAGTGGTTCATGTACTAGCTCTACAAATACTTGAGCAGTAATTTGAGATAATACAATTACATTTGATAGCTTAGCTGATTGAATATATACAGATTGTACAATACAAATTTTAGCAAGTCCTCAAAATTCTACTATACTAAATGTTTCAAATTTTACAGTAGATACAACTTGAATAAATATAATATTTAATAATCCTATAGATTGATGAACTATTGCTCCTGCTAATTTTAATATAGATTTAAGTTATAGTGATACAAATTGAGTAAACACCTGATCTATTATATTACAACTATTTGAATGGAATTGATCTAGTTATTGACCTGATATAGCATGAGATTTTGTAGACTTTACATGAGCAACAATAACTGATACATGAGCTATATATCCTACTTTAGCTCTAACTTGAGCTACACAATATAAAATAGAATTTTCTATAGATGATACTACTTGAAATAATTCAGTTTGAACAAGTGTATTTGATGTC
Organism: Candidatus Altimarinota bacterium; assembly: GCA_026988025.1. Lineage (GTDB taxonomy): Bacteria > Patescibacteriota > Gracilibacteria > BD1-5 > UBA6164 > UBA6164. The sequence goes on from JALSMB010000054.1 coordinate 25,173, forward strand.
TCTTCATGAGATACAACTCCCCCAACTATTACAAACAACTTCCCTACTAATGGAAGTTTATATCCTAATTCAAATTTTGATATAAATATAGATTATTCAGATGCTGATTCTACTATAAACACATGATCTATAGTTATGACAATAAAAAAATGGGATTGAACTGCTTGGTGAGCAGATATTTCATGAATATATGTAACATGAAATACTATTAGTTCTACAAATGCTATTTACAACACATCTAAATTATGATTTGGTAAATATCAATTATATTTTTATATAGAAGATAGTCTTTGAAATTGAAGTTCTACAACTACGGAATTTTATATAGACGAACCCGAATTAATAGTAAGTACATGATCTATAGATATATGAGAATTAAAAGCATCTATAGATAAATTTAGTACAGGCTCATTAGATATAACAATAAAAACAGTATGAGCAGCTTTTCAATTAATATTAAATAAACAATGAGCATTAACTACTTGAACAGTTGATATACTTGATTGGAATTGAACTAATTGAGTATGATATGATCAAGACCCTTATTCTACAACAATTAATTTAATAAATGTAGATGAAGTTATTGCAACTCAAGTTTCATCTATAAATGTTGATTGAAATAAAAATTCATATATATATAGTATTAAATTATGAGCTAATATATCTGAAGAACAAGCAGCATGAGAATATAGTATGTGAATAAAATTTGGATTAAATTTAGATTATTAAAGACTATTTTAAATAAAAATAGTCTTTTTTTTGACAATAGTAAAAATAATATGATAGAATATATATGTTTGATCAGAGAGCTTCAAATTAAAGCTCAATGTATGCATACAAACATTATATTTTATATTCATAACCATAATGGTATGATAAAAACAAAAATAAAAAAAGCTATTGCTTTAGCTTGAATTACTGCAATTGCAGCAACTAGTGCATTAGGTGGAGCATTAAATACATATGCAGCTACTCAAATTGGTACAGGTTCAGTAACTGGTACATCAGCATTTGATACAGCTATACTATGGGATGGTACATATACAGCAAATTCTGCTTCTGGTTCAGTTTCAAATATTATTGTAACTGCAACAGTCTTACCAACATTAAATATGACAATTTCTACTGGTTCAATTGATTTAGGTACATTAGTTCCTAATGTAGAATCAACTTGAACAGTAGGAATAGAAATCTGAACTAATGCTACTAATGGTGTTTCAATTACTGCAAGATCATGAAGTGGTGGTTTAACTAATACTGCATCAGGTGCTATTCAAATTAATGATTTAGATGCCGATGGAGAATCATATAAATTTTCTTCATTAACTGGAGCAATCGATTCATCAATAACATGATTTTCATCTCAAAGTTATGCTGCAGTAGAAGTAAATGATAATGCTACAGAAAATTCTGTATATACATCTAATAAACCAGAAAAAGATGATGCAGCTAATTATGATTTAGTATTTACAGTTGGTGCTACAGCAACATCTGAAACTCCTGCATGAGATTATCAAGATAATATTACTTTTACAGTAACTGGTAATTTCTAATTAATAAAATTAATATTAAAAAGAATTTAGTTTAAACTAAATTCTTTTTTTGCTTTTTATATATTTTATATAAAATATATATTATATATTTTATAATTCTATATTTAATGAAATACCTAAAATACATTATAATATTTATTAGTTTATTTTTCTTTTATATTTCAAATACATTTGCAAATATAAATTTAACAGTATCCCCTATTAAATATGAAATAAATGCTTATACATGAGATGTAATAACTAAACAAGCAATACTATATAATTATTCAGATTCAATACAAAATATAACAACTTGAAAATCAGATTTTCAAGCTAATTGAACAACTTGAGATCCTCAATTTGTTAGAAAAAGTGAATTAGTATATCCAGATCAAGAACTAGCAAGTTGGATAGATATTGATATTGATAATTTCTCACTAAATCCTTGAGAAAAAAAAGAAATAAATTTCACAATAACAGTACCTGATAATGCTACACCTGGATGACACTACGCATGAGTATTTTTTAAAAATAATAATTCAGATAATAGTTCTTGAACAAAAGTTTGAATAAATATAGATTATTGAGTATTAGTACTAGTAAATGTAGATTGAAAAATTATAGAAAAAGCTGAAGTAGAAACAACTATAATATCATGATGATGAGGTAGAAGTGCATTAACAAAAGATAAATGTCCATTATGAGATTTAACAAGTAGTTATTATGATTGAAAATGTATAGATGATTTATGAATTTATTGAAATATAGATAAAAATATAGATAAATTAAATGATATAGATAATAACAATTTAGAACTATCTGATTTTAATATTAATTTTAGTATTCCATTTATTAATGATTGAAATGTACATATCAAACCAACATGAACAATAACTTTAACAGATGAAGATTGAAATATAATAAAATGAATATGAAAAAAAATAGTTACAAATAATAATTGAGCAATAGTATGAGAACAAATAGTAGATTATCTACCTATTAATGATAATAATTGAAATGTTTTACCATCTACAAAAAGAATTTTTTGAACTGATTGGAAATGATTTCCATATGAGTGATATGATGAGAAATGAAAAAAAGTAATTAAGTATTGGACACCTGAAGAGTACTATACTAAACAAAATATAGAAGAAAGATGATTTTTAATGCCTTGGGAAAGGGTAAATGAAAGAATCAATAATGAAAAAATAAATGCAAATATAGAACTATGATATACAAATCAAGATTGAGAAAATATAGAGTTTAATTCTGCACAAGAATTTTATGTAAATTATAAAGAAAAATATATATGATTAAATCCTTACTTTTTTCTCATAATAATATTAATATTATTATTAATATTATTATTATGGTTAATATTTAGAAAAAAAACAATAAAATGTATTGAATGTAATAAAAAAATAGATAAAGATATGAAAATATGTCCATATTGTGGGAAAAAACAAAAAAGTATTTTTAGTAAAAAAAAGAAAAGTTAATATAACTTTTCTTTTTTATTTCATTGGATTAGCCAGTTTGGAAGGCCATTTTTGCCAAATTCTTTCTATATATCATAAATTTATCATCATTATATCAAGTAAATGATCATAATTTCATCTTTGAGTTTGGTCATAAGTCTTTTTTTCATCAGCTTTAATTTGAAGTTTATTTAACATCAAAACTCAGAAAGCTACGTCTTTAAATATAGAAATCTTTTTATTTATTAAGTCCTTACAAGAAGCTCAATTATTGTCAAAATATTTTATTGCTTCTGAAATAGGAACAGATTGATTACTTTTATCTTTATTAGAACAAGATATAGCTTTTTCTAGAATTATACTTGAACACAATTCACTATATTCTTTGCCAAATTCAGCTCATTTATCATGTATATAATTAATTCAATCAATATAACTTTTATCAGCATTAATTCAAAAATATGTATTTTTATTTTCTTCTAATTTTGTTAAAGTTAAATCCATTTTATCATCAATTTTTTTAAACTCCATATCAAGTATTATTTGATATGATACTTTAGCTCTATTTCAATTAATACAAACAAAATCTTCTATACTTTTTTGACTTCAATTTTCTTGTGCTGACATACATCTATCAATTTGTGAAAAATATTCACAAGTTTCTCATTCTCAATAAACATTATTAAAAAATGAAAAACTTAACATAGTTATCAATAAAAATAATGTTTTTTTAAATATAGTCATATTATTACTTTTTATTAAATACCTTTAATACTCCTACTAATACTTTACCAAAAATTTTATATCATTTTTTAGCAATTTGAGTTCATTCCTTCACGGCTTCTTTACTCTCTATTTTAATATTTTTTGTTATTTCTTTTCATTTATTAGTCTTTGATAAACCTATCATTGATGCAACTGCTCATCAAATAATTAATCAAGTAATTAATTTATCAATTTTTTTTGCATGTTTATCTACCTCTTTTTTTCTAAAAAACACTTTTAATATATTATTAAATTAAATTTCTATTCTATCTATTTTTATACTTTGTGATGAAAATTGAAGTTTTTGTATAGTAATAATTAATAAATTATTCTCTAAACTAGCTTTAATAGATTCAAAATCTAAGTTTTCAGGTAATATAACATTTCTTACAAAATTTCACCAAAAACATTCAGTATTCCTAATTATAATATCATCAGAATATATTTCAGGTTTTGGTCTATATCATTTTATAGTTAATATTGATTTATCAATAGACAAATCAATATCTTCCAATTCTATACCAGCTATTGGAGCTAAAATTATTAATTCCAATGGAGTTTCAAGTATATCAATAGCAACTTGTCATACATTTTCATCTAACTCATTAATATTAGTTAATTCATCATCTAATTCTTGAATATCATCATTTTTAGTCACTCAGAATATTTTAAACATACTTTTTATTTAAAAATATATAAATAATTACTATTTATTATAGTATTTTTTGAAAAAATTCAAGAAAAATGATATTATAATATAGAAGTCATATTATTCTATTCTTAACCTAATTCTTTCTAATAAATTACAGGAAGTAAAACCATAATAAATGAATAAATTTTTAGATAAAATAAAATGATTTATAGCTAGTTATTCAGTAAAAAAAACTAATTATAATATAACAATAAGCTCAAAAGATAAAATAAGTCTTTTAGAGCAATTATCTAATTTATTAAATTCATGAATTCCATTGATGAATAGTTTCAAAATAATAATGTATCAAACTAGAAATAAAAAAATGAAATTATTATTTCAAAATATGATTGATAATTTAAATAAATGAGATAGTTTAAAAGAAGTATTTCAAAAATATAAAAATATATTTAATATTTTTGATCTATCTATAATAGAAATGTGAGAATTAACTTGAAAATTATGAGATTCAATAGAGACAATTAAAATAAAAGAAGAAAAATCTAAAGAGTTAAGATCAAAAATTATATGAGCTCTTATTTACCCAATGGTAATAGTTACTTTATCTATAGGAATGATACTAGTATTTATGATATATGTTATTCCAAAAATAACAGATATGTACAAAGATGCTAAAGTAAATCTACCTAGTCTAACTCAACATGTAATAAATATATCAGATTTTTTACAAAAAAATGTTTTTGAAATAATTATATGAATAGTTATTTTTATAGTATTATTTATCACTTTCAAAAAACATCCAAAAACAAAAATATATTTTGATAGATTTATATTACATTTACCTATTTTTTGACCATTAATTCAGAAAAAAATATTAAGTCTTTTCACATGAAGTTTATCAATATTATTAAGTAGTTGAGTAATAATAAATAAATCACTTGAAATAAGTTCTAGAGCATTAGATAATGATTATTATGAAAAAGAACTTAAAAAAATAATAACTAATGTATCAATGTGAAAAACTTTGAGTTGATGCATGTGAATAGATGAAATACAAAGTTGAAAAGAAAACTTTTTATTCCCTATTGAATTAGCATCAGTAGTAAAAATATGAGAAGAAACATGAAAATTAGCACATTTACTAAAAAGAATATCAGAAAAATATAATAAACAAATTGATGAGCTAGTTAAATGAATGCAAACAGCAATAGAACCATTAGTAATAGTAATTGTTTGATGAATAATATGAACACTTATAATGGCTATAATGTTACCATTTTTTAATATGGTAAATGTAATATAAAAGACACTTTTAAAAAAGTGTCTTTTATAAATCTAAATCTAATTTATCAGTAATTCTTTTCATGTCAGGTTTTAAATCTGCTTTAAAATGAACATCTTTTCAATATAATTTTAAATCTAATTTCCAAGCATGTAATGCTTGTCTATGAAGTTGATATCTTGTAGCAATTTCTTTATTTACCCTAACGTTTCAATAAGTTTTATCTCATAAAATAGGATATCATATACTAGCTAAATGTACTCTTATTTGATGAGTTCTTCAAGTTTCTATTTTTACTTTTAATAAAGTATATTTATTATCAATATATTCTAATACAGTAGCATAAGTAAGTGCAAGCTTAGGAGCTACAGGATTTAAAGTAGTCATCTTTAATCTATTATTAGGATCTCTTCAAATATATGATTCAATCTTGATTTCATTATCTTTTATTTGTCAAATAACTATAGCTAAATAGTATTTATCTATTTTTCTATTTTTTATAGTATCAGATAAATAATTCATCATAATATCAGATTTTGCAACCATTATTAATCATGAAGTATCTTTATCTAATCTATGAACTATACCTGGTCTTTCCACTCATCAGATACTAGGTAGTTTATCTTTACAATGATACAATACTCCATTTACTAAAGTATTTTTATTTCATCATTCTCAAGGAACTGGATGAACATTTATTCCTGCTTCTTTATTTAAAACTACTATTTCATCATCTTCAAAAATTACATCTAAGTTCATATTCTCTTGTAATACTTCAGTAAGTTTTTCAACAATTATATCAATAGATATTTCATCTTTATTTTTTATTTTTAAATTCTTAGAAATATTATTTCAATTAACTGACACTTGTCACCTATCTATCATTTTTTGAATATAGCTTCTTGAAAAATCATTAAAAAGAGCAGATAAGTACATATCTACTCTTTTTTGTTTTTCTATAATAACACAAAATTTATATATCATATTTTTTTATTTTATAAACCTAATCAGGCTTTAATATCATCAATCTTTTCTTGGTTTTCTTCTTCTATAGATTTATTTTCATTTTCTGATTTATATAAATCTCATAATTCTAACCATTCTGCTTGTTGCTTAGCAACAAGTTTTTTAATATCATCTGGATGTTCCTTTGCTAAATCTTTAAATTTAACTCTTTCCTCAGTAAATACTTTTGTTAATTCATCAATTTGAAATTGTGATAAAGTAGGAATAGCATCAACTACCCTCTTTTTTTCCATAGTATTTAAAGAAAGACTAAACTTAAGTAAATCAGAAAAATCTCCAGCATTAAATTCTACTTCATCAGAATGTAGATTAATAAGATTTAAAACGATAGAATCAACTTCTAATTCAGATATTTTGTTTTCTTCCATAATTAATTTTGAAAATATTAAATTCTAGCTACATTATAATCATATTTCGTATATATCAACATTAATTTTTAAAAAACAAAAATTGTCAATATTTAAAACTAAATGAATTATACTTAAAATTCAAAAAATAAACAACTGAGAATTTTTATACACTATTTTTACTAAAGAATATTGAAAAATTAAATGTAATAAAAAATTAAGTAAAAAGGAAAAAACTATAGATTTATGATATATAGTAAATTTTGAAATAACAACAAAAGAAAATTCATCTATACATAAAATTAGAAATATTAAAATATTATCTGAATTTTTAGTAGAAAACAAATCATTTAAAGAATTAAATGTATATCTAACAATATTAGCTATAATATTAAATAAAACTCCTAATTGACTACCTATTTCTGAATTATTTGAATTAGTAGAAATATTAAATAATTTTGTAAATATAGATTTAATTTTATTAAATCTAATTAGATTAAAAACAATATCTATATTTTGAGAATTAAATGAAAACCATAAAAATAATATAGTAGCCAAAATATTAAAATTTATAAATATAAATAAAATAGATAGGATTCTGAAACTAACTTGAATTAATGAATCTATTGAAAAAGAACTAGAAATTATCTAGCTCTTTTTAATATCAAATATTTTCTCTAATTCTTTCTAACATACCAATATCAACTTCACTTATATTTTTAGGCATTAATGCCTCAACTTTAACTATTAAATTACCTTCTCTACCAGGTTCTTTTTTTCAAAATCATTTAACTCTAAATTTAGCTCAAGGCTTAGTTGAAGCAGGAATTTTTAATTTTGCCACATTACCATAAACTCATTTAACTTCAATCTTGCATCATAATATCAAATCAAAAATAGGTACTTCATAAGTTTTTTCAAAATCTAAACTAACTGGTTCTTTCTTTTTAGATTGCTGTCTAGTATTTTGTTGTCATCAAAATCACTGACTAGAATATCATCACGATGCTCAACCTCAAAATAAGTCTTCCATATTAAAAGTAGCACCTCATGATTGAGATTGTCCTCAAAATATATCCTCAAATCATCAAAATCACTGACTAGAATATCATCACGATGCTCAACCTCAGAATGGATTTCATCACCCTGCTCATCAAGTCGAGCCAAACATATCATACTGTTTTCTCTTCTTAGTATCACCTAATGTATCATAAGCATTACTTATTTCTTTAAATTTTTTCTCAGCTTCTTTATCACCAGCATTTCTATCAGGATGATATTTCATTGCTTTTTTTCTATATGCTTTTTTTATCTCATCATCAGATGCATTTTTACTAATTCAAAGAGTTTCGTATAAATTACTTGACATGTTATATATTTTAATTATAAATACTTTAATATTAATTTTTAATTCACATTTATTATGAAAAAAATTATTACATACATTATAACTCTAACTATTATTTTTTCAAGCCTATCTAATACTTTTGCTGAAGAATGATATATTGAAAAACTTTTTAATTTAAATTATGAAGTTGAAGATCTTAGTTTAAATTTTTCTGAAATAAATTATATACATTTTAATCAAGAAAAATATAATAGAATTTATAGAGAACTAAAAGTAGTTGATTCATTATTAAAAAAATGATTTATTAAAAATTATAAAAATTGAACTTATGATTATTATAAAATTAATTGAATAGTTAAAAATTATAATAATTTCATATATTACACAAATGAATTTTTATTCTATCAAAAACTTAAAGAACAACAAAATAATTATTCAGAAATTAATTCAGCTATAATTACAAGTTCTATAAATATGAGAAGTAGCTATACAAGATTAAAAAATATAATTAAATAATTATAAAAACCTCTATTTTTAGAGGTTTTTTTTGCTTTATAAAATAATAAGTGTTAAAATTAATTAGTAATAATATTTATTAATAAGTAATAAAATGAAAATAGTATTAAATATAAATGATGCATATATAAATAGTATAAAATATATATTATTTTGATTAGCATTTTTATTATGAATATCATATGTTTATTTCATAGAATGAGGGCAAATTGAATCCCCAACTGATAAACTATATTTATTAATAGCTTCAGTATTTTGAATATATATGGCTGTTAATTTATGAGCAAATGATGTAGCAAATAATATGTGACCTGCTGTATGAAGTAAGGCATTAACATTAACATGAGCAATAATGGTAGCAGCAATCATGGAAGCTTCCGGTGCTATATTAGCTTGATGAGATGTAGTAGATACAATTAAATCAGGAATAATAAATCAAGATTTAATTATAGATAACTTTACATCAATATGAATAATGCTCGCAACTTTACTTGGAGCAGCAATATGGATAAATGTCGCAACATATATAAAAGCACCTGTATCAGCAACACATGCTATAATATGAGCATTATTAGGGGCTTGAATTACCGCTCAATGATTTTCAATAGTATATTGGGATAAAGTATGAATGATTGCAATTGCCTGGGTAGTTGCAATATTAATGTGATGAATAATTTCTGTGTTATTTTTAAAATCAATTCAAAAAAATATTTTAGACCAAGAAGAAAAATGAGAAGCAGCAAAACATTGGGTTCCAATATACGTATGAATTATGTCTGTTATATTTTCAATATATTTATTATTAAAATGATTCAAACCATTAATAAAAAGTAATGAATTTTTACATAATTTAATAACTCCAGCCTCTGCAACTTTTGCTTGAATAGTAATTTGAGTATTAGTATATATATTATTAATAGTTCATTATAAAAGACAAAAACACTCATTTTTTAAAGATAAAAATAAATTTGTAAATAAATTATTTAATTGACCATTAATTTTTGCTGTTGCACTATTATCATTTGCACATGGTTCTAATGATGTTGCAAATGCTATATGACCAATTGCTTCAATTTATGATACAATAAAAAATTGAACATTATCAAATTCATGAGTAGAAATCCCAACATGGATAATGTTATTATGAGCATTTTCTTTAGCTTGATGATTAGCAGTATTTTGATCAAGATTAATAAAATCAGTTTGAAATGAAATAACAAAATTAAATCAAATAAGAGCTTTTTGTGTTGCTTTATCAGCTGCAATCACAGTAATTATAGCTTCACAATTAGGACTGCCAGTTAGTTCAACTCAGATAGCAATATGAGCTATATTCTGAATAGGACTATTTAGAGAACATGAAAAAAGAGCTAATTGAAAAGATAAAGACTATATTGATAAATCAGAAATCAAAAAAATTATTTTATCATGGATAGTAACACTACCAGTAGCATGAATAATATCTTCTATAACATATTTATATATCATAAATATTATGGGGTAAATCATATAATATTTTTGACATAAAAATAATCATATGATAATATAAATATATAAACAATTAAATTAATAATAATCTATAAAGATGAAATCTAATTACAATTCTAAATTACAAAAATTTTCTACTTTAAGCTTAACAGAGCTAAATGCAAAAGCAAGCTATTTAAAAAGAATTGATAAAAAATATTTATTAAATTGATCTCAATTTTCTGAAATATTAAATGAACTTAAGAAAGATTTTCAAGTTTTAGAAATAAAATGACAAAAAATATTTTCATATGATAATGTATATATGGATACAGCTGATTATAAATTTTATAATCAACATCAAAATAAAGAAAAAAATAGAACAAAAATAAGAACAAGATATTATGTAGATTCTAATCTAGCATTCTTTGAATTTAAACAAAAAAAAGAATGAATAACTAGTAAATATAGATATGAATTTCCTTCTGAAGAACATGGATTTATGACAAGAGGTAAAAAAAGATTCTTTGAATGAGTATGGCAAAGTACTTATAATGGAGAAAAAGCACCTAAAATAACTCCATCAATAAAAACAACATACAAAAGAATTACATTAGTGAGTAATGATTCTTCTGAAAGATTAACAATTGATTTTGATATAAAAACATTAGATTTAAGATGAGAAAATACATCTGAAATAAATTTAAAAAATTTAGTTATAATTGAAAGTAAATCTCTAAATAAAAAATGTAATAGTTGTAAAATAATGTCTAAACACAATATTAAAAGAGCTAAGTCTTGCAGTAAATATTCACTATGAGTAGTATATTCATGATTAGCTAAAAAATTTGATACTTTTAAAGAAACAATACAACAAATAAAAGAAATAAGATTTGAAACACTTAAAAATAGAACAAGAAAAACTTCTCTATTTAATAAAAAAGAAATAAATAAAATAAAAAAAGAATTAGTTATATAATAAATAACTAATTCTTTTTTTATTTTAAAATATATGTTCAATTTTGCATATCAGATAAAACTTCTTTATTTTCAAAAGCTACTACTCTCTTTTTTAATCTATTTACAATATTTTCATCGTGAGTGGCCATTATAACAGTTTTTCAATCAGAATTGATATCTAGAAAAATATCCATTATCTCTTTAGCAGTTTCAGGATCTAAATTTCAAGTAGGCTCATCTCAAATAATTATTTTTGGATCATGAACTAAAGCTCTAGCAATAGCAACTCTTTGTTTTTCTCCTCAACTCAGTTCATATATAAACTTTTCTTTTTTAATCAACAATCAAACTTTTTCAAGTGCTTCTGGTACTTTTTTTCTAATTATTTCATCACTATAACCACATACTTCCATTGCAAATGCTACATTTTCATATACCTTTTTTGACTCAAGTAATTTATAATCCTGAAATATAACACCTATTCATCTCCTATAATTTAATAATGATTCTTCTGTTAAGCTATGATATAATGATAAATTATTATCTAAAATAATATCACCTATAGATGGTTTAAAATCTCAAATAAGTGATCTTATTAAACTAGTTTTTCAACTACCAGAGTACCCTATAAAAAAAATAAATTCACCTGGTTTTATTTCCAAATTTATATCTTTCAAGATTATTTTATTTCCAAAAGAAAGTGTTATATTATCAATTTTCATATTATTTTAAATATTTTTAAATTATTATTATAAGTTTAATCTATTTAATATAATATGCAAAAAAAAACTAAGTTTTTCACTTAGTTTTTATGCTAGATTTTTTACATCCATTACCATTTCTTTCTCTATATCTTCCATAAATTTTATATATAACTTTGGAGTTATTATCTCTTTACTATATAAATCTTTTACAACTTTTTCTTCTAATTTTAATAATGATTTATTCACTAACCTAGATTCAATTGCATTAATAGTGGCTTTATGATTAGAAAATATATTAATTCTTTTCTCATCAGCTGATTTATTAAAACTTGAATAAAGTGATATAACTTCTGCAAATATATTTTTATCAAATCAGAAATCAATATCAGATAGAAGTTTAAGCTCTTTTATAACTTTTCTAGTAATAATAACTCTTGCTCTATTTCTAATATAGGCATCTAAATCTGTTGATTTATTTTTATAATTTTTAACAAAAAATCTAGTAAAAATATCATAATCATTTCATTTTTTTGAAATTTTTCTAAGTTGAGAGTCATCATGTTCAATTCTCTCCATTTGTTTCTCTATTTTTCTAAAAATATATTTAAAATTATGTTCATCTATTTCATTATAAAAAAATAAATCTTTCAAATATTGTTTTTCAATTCATAAGGCATGCAAAGAAATAGCTCTTCTTATTAGAGATTTTGCTTCTTCTGGTTTTCATTTTAATAATTCTTTCATTAAAATAATAGAATCATTTAATCTCTTTGTATATTTTCAAATTAAATCATCATACTCTATTTTTGTAAGATATGCTTTTTTATATGAACTATTTAGTTTTTCTATTATTTTTAAATTTGCTAATATTTTCCCTTCTTTATGTTCAAACTCTTCTAATTTATGAAGTTTATCAAGATCTAATTTTTTCATTATAAAAGAAGTTGTTGGTGCTTTAATTAATAAAGTAAACATTATACTTCATATAGTTAAAATAAGTAGAAAATCTTTTATAGAAAAATCATAAGTCCATCAAACTAATTCTTGAAAAGCCATTAATTTATCATATCAAATATCTCCAACTCCTGGTATCATCAAAACCATCATAAGTGCCAATGCTCATCTAAGACTTCCCCATGATAATAAAATAGACCAACTATTAGGAATATGTTCTTCTAATTTAAATTTATTTATAATAGTTATAGGTATATATACTGAGATTATTCTTGCTACAATAACAACTCAAATAGTAACAAATAACGGAAGTAAAAATTTTACGAAATCTAACTCTATACTTGAAAGAATTAGTCACATCAAAATGAAAACTATTGAATTTGAAACGAAAGCAAAAAATTCCCAAAATTTTTGCATATGAACTTCTACTCTAGGACTAATTTTATATCTACCATAATTTCAAATTACCATTGACGCAATAACTGTAGCAATTACTCATGAAATAGGTAAAAATTCAAAATGTTCACTTATAAGTTCAGCTGATATAAAAGTAATATGAGCTAAAAGCATAGTAATAACGATTTCAGCTTCTTCATTATTTTTAATATAACCTATTGTTTTTGAAAACAAAAATCATATAGCTCATCAAAATAATATTCAACCAAAAAGCATAGATAAAAACTTCCAAGATCATTCTATATAAGTAGTTCAAGTAACAACTCAACCCTCTAAAATAACACCTAAAATAACTAAAAATAAAGCAACAGCTGTTCAATCATTGAAAAGACTTTCTCATTCAAATAAGATAGTAAGCCTTCTAGGAGCTCAAAGAGATTTAAATATTGATAAAACTGCTACAGGATCTGTAGCTGAAATAAGTGATCAAAATAATAAACAAACTAAAAATGGAATTTCTAAACCTATAAAAGGAAAAATTAAATATAAAACTCCTCAAATAAATCAAGTAGAAATCAGTAATCAAAAAATTGCTAATGAAGATATTGATTTCCAATTTGATAGCATATGTCTATAATTTATATTATATGCAGCCTCAAAAAGTAAAACAGGAAGAAATACAAAAAATAATATATCAGGTGTTAACTTAAAATCATCTATAAATGAAAATAATGGGATATTTGAAATAGGTACAAGTATTAGACCAATAATAACCAATAATACTGTATAAGGAAAATTCATTTTTTTACTCCAAATATAAGCAAAAGAAGAAATAATTAATAATGCAAGAACAGACATTGTTTGAGATAAAAAATCTACTTCGTCCATAAAATTTATAATTAAAAATAAGAGGTAAAAAACTAAGCAAAAAAAGCCTAGTTTTTAAATATGAAAAGAGTCTAAAAAAAAATAAATATTAATCAAGTTTAAATTAAAAAAATTAGTATAAAACTAATTTTTTTAATTTGGATTATTATAAACAAAAGCATTGCTAATCACAGAATAATATTTTCAAGCTAATTTATCTACTTGAGATAATCAACTAAATATTGTTCATGATCAATATACATATTCATTATCATTTAAGTATGATTTATAATTCTGAGTAGTTCATACATCTGAAATATCAAATGAAGTAAGTGAACCTGTAGAATTTATTGGAATATTATTATCATTAAGTAAAAGTCATAATTTTTTTCATACAAAAGTTGGATACCTATATGTATAATCAACTGCTGCATAAGAAGTATTAAAATTACTAGCTAATCTTAAATTATTATCATCTTCTAGAAAAGCCATTAATTGAAAATATTTTCTATTTTTAGTTAAATAATATGTAAAATAAGTTTTATCTAATGGATCATATCCATCTCAAGAATAGTCTATAGTTTCTAATACATTTTTTCATAACTCTCATTGATATCATATAATGTTTACTCAACTTTTTATTTCAACATAAGAACCTGGTAAAGGTAATTTACCATGAGTAAGGATTGTATTTAATCATTTTTCAATAGATTCCAATTGTGAGTGTCTATTTGTATCTCTTACTCATATCAAATATCAAGAATAAGAAATAAATCCAATCGTAGATAATATTGCTAATATAGTAATAACTACTATTAATTCAACTATAGTAAATCATTTTTTATTTATATACATATTTTTTTATAATAAAATATTTATTTTAAAGATTATATATATTTTATTGAAATATAAAAATATAATTACTTGACTATATTAATATAAATAGATAATAAATATATATTTATTATCTATTTAATTAAATAAAAAATGAAAAAAATTATTTTATCTATACTATTTTTTATAATTACTATCAATATTACAAATGCAGATAATGATTGGTATAAACCTAAAATATGAGATAACATATTAATTCAACTTCAATGAAAAATAAACCCTAATTTATATGTAAATTTATATGATATAGATTTATTTGATACACCTCAAAAAAATATTGATGAAATACATAAACAATGAAAAAGAGTTATTTGTTATTTTTCTGCATGAACTTATGAAAATTGGAGAAGTGATAAAAATAAATTTCCAAAAGATATTATATGAAAAAAACTTGAAAATTGGCCATGAGAAAAATGGTTAGATATATCAAATTTCAAGAAATTTGATAAAATAATGATATCCAGACTAAACTTAGCTGTATTTAAAAAATGTGATTGAGTAGACTTTGATAATATTAGTTATTCTAAAAATAGTAAAGCAGAAAAATGATTTAATATAAGTTATAATGATTATATTAAATACAATACTTTTTTAGCAAATCAAGCACATAAAAGATGACTATCAGTATGATTAAAAAATAATTTATTACAAATTAAAGACTTAGTAAATATTTTTGATTTTGAAATAAACGAAGAATGCTATACCTATAATGAATGTGATTACTTAAAACCTTTCATAAAAAATAATAAAGCTGTATTTTGAATAGAATATGAATTAAAAAAAGAAGATTTCTGCCCAAAAGCAAATAATTCTTGATATAGTTTTGTATTAGAAAATTATGATTTAGATTGAAAAAAAACTGATTTTTGTCATAAAACTACACTAAAAAATAATAAAAATTTAGTTATGTATCAAAAAGATTTAGATATAAAACTAAAAAACAAAGTAAATAAAATTTTAAACGATTTAAAAAATAAACATAGTAAAACTTATAATCAAAAATTATATAAAAAATTAATTTATAAATTAGAAGAATTAAAAATAAATAATAATAAATTTATAGAAAATACTAGATATAGTTTACTAATAGATTATATAATTATACAAATAAAAAATAACTTAGATTAAAATCTAAGTTATTTTTTATTTACTTTTTGCACAACGAAATCATAAATTCCATTCTTTATTACTTCAATCAGTAGCTGGATCTAAAGAATATATTCAAGACATAGCTCAATCCCAAGCAGATCATCAACGATGCAAAGTACTAGAAGTAGCTCAATCAGAATTAAAAATTCATCAAATTCAAGCATTAGGATCAGAATTTATTAATGGTCAAAACTTTACTCTTTCATTTGAATCAATTTGAGAATTATTCCAATAAATATCTCATGTTCATAAATTTATTGTATCTGTAATTCATTTATCTACATGTTCCCATATTCATCAAGCTAGATCCCAAATATATTCTCACGAAAATAATTTATGTTGTCTTTTTTTATTACAAGCTTCGTTTCATATTCAAGATTTATAATCATAATAATAATCAACTCATCACTCATAACACCATCTTGAATCTGAACTATCACCACTAAGTCAACTAGTAATATATCAATTACCTATTTTTCAAGAAGACCAATTTTCTTGTAAAAATTCTATATCTCTAGCTATAGACATCCATTCTGATTCTCTAATTAAATGAAATCATTTTCAAAGTGATTCACATGCAAATTTAGCACTTGTTAAATCTATATTAGCAATAGGATACCTTCAAATAGTAGATATTATTTCTTTTGTATCATCATAATCATATGTAGCAAAATTATTAAGTGTATCTCAAAAAACTGCCCCAGTTTCATCAGTATATCACATTTCATATTTAGCTACACAAAATCATTTTTGATTAAATCATGCATCTCACCATGCTCAAACAAATCATTCTGGACAATATTTTGGAGGTCAATATTTTCATGGATCAGATAATGTTTCCAATTTATTAGACAATAAAGATCAACTAAAAACATATTTTCTATTATTCTCAACATTAGATATAAATATATCATTAGCATTATCTAGTGTCAAATCAACAAATGTCGCAGTTTTAATTGCAGGTACTTCTTGGATAGGTGTATTAAATTCATCAGTTAAAATTCATAATCTACTTCATAGTACTCAGTTATATAATCAAGAATAATCAACAGCAAAAACACTACTTCATCATATAAAACTAGTTGATGAATCTTCATTTTCAAGATGAGTTAATAATTGAAAATATTTTCTGTTTTTTGTAAGATAATAAGAGTAATAAGTATTAGTTTTAGGGTCTTTTCAATTCTCTGAATAAGATATAGTAGCTAATACATCTTTTCAAGCATATCATTGATATCAAATAACTTTTCAATTTACTCTAACTTCAACATAATCATCAGGCATAGGTAAATTAGATGTAATCATACGTGATTCTAATCATTCAGAAATAGATTGCAATTGAGAAAATCTGCTAGTATCTCTTACAAATAATAAGTATGAACTAAAAGACATATAAGCAATAGTAGAAAGTATAGCTAATATAGTTATAACAACTATTAACTCTGATATTGTAAATGCTTTTTTATTATTTAACATAAAATTTATATTATAATATAAAATTATTTATATTTATTATAGTAATAAACAAAAAAAACTAAAACAATGTTTTAGTTTTTTCTTGACTAATCTATTAGATTAATCTTTATTTTTATTTTCAGATTGTTTAGCTAACATTTCTTGATGTTTTTTTGCCTTATCATCTTTTTTCTTTTGCTCAAAATCAGCTTTCTTTTTTTCCCACTCTTTTTCTTGTTTTTCAATATCTTCTAATCATTTAGCTATTCTATATTCTACTGATTTTCTAGATTTTGAATATTTTTCACGAGATACGGAAAGTATTTTTTCATATCTAGAATGAAACACTTCATTATTTTTTTTATTTGGTGGAAATGTTCATGCAGAAAATACATTTGATGGCATACCATCTATTAACTGTTTAGTATAAATAGTATATTTTTTAAGATTCATTAAATCATCTTCAGATATTTCTCAACTTAATACTTCTTTTAAAATAGTTGCATCATGATATCATACCTGAAATGAAACAATAGATCATACATTACCAAATACTGCTCATCTAACTGATTCTTGCATTTGATCAATATATTGATTTGCCATAACTAAATTTAATTTATATTTTCTAGCTTCTGATAAAATAGTAGCAAATGAATCTGTTGCAAAATTTTGGAATTCATCTACATATAAATAAAAATCTACTCTTTTATCTTCAGCAATATCTGCTCTACTCATTGCATCCATTTGAAACTTTGTAACCATCATAGCTCAAAGTAATGCTGATGCATCTTCTCAAATCTTACCTTTTGATAAATTTACTATTACTATTTTTTGATTATCCATTGCCCATCTAACAGAAAAACTATTTTTTGGTTGTCAAAGTACATTTCTTAAAATAGTACTAGAAAGAAATTGTCATACCTTATTTAAAATAGGTCATGCTGCTTCTACTTTTTGATTTGGAGCCATTTTTGCAAACTCTCAAGTCCAAAACTTTTTTACAACTGGATCAGTTATTTTATTCACTACTTTATTTCTAAATGTATCACTTGTTAACATTAGTGGAATAGAAATAAGTGTAGAATTTGGATATTCAATCAAAGCTAAAACTGTATTTCTAAGAATATGCTCAAGCCTAGGCCCCCATGAATCTCAAAATATTTTCTTAAATATTCATACTAAACCAGAAGCTACAAGTGGTCTATGTTCAGGTTTCACATCATCAAGCATATTAAATGCAATTGGCCAATCAGTATCACTTGGATCAAATATAATAGTTTGATTTGTTCTAGATTTTGGTATAAATCATATAACTGCTTCAGCTAAATCCCCATGTGGATCAATAACAGCTACTCACCTACCTTTTCTAATATCATCGATAATCATATTTTCTAAAAGAACAGATTTTCACATTCAAGTCTTTCATAAAATATACATATGTCTTCTCCTATCATTTGGTCAAATACCAAAACTCATATCTGTTCATCTAAAATTTGTCTTTCAAATAGGAGTTAAATCAGTTTCTGGTTCTATATCATCAGTTAAATCTGGATCAACAATAGGTAAATTTGAAGGTGGTTCAAAATTTCTAGCTGATACCCAATTAATTTGTGGAGTTTTCACATAACTAGTAGGTAAATGAACTAATCATGACAATTCATTTGTAGTTAATATCATATTTCAACTTACTTCTCTATTTTTTACTTTAATAATTTCCTCATCATTATTTTCTATTATTTTATCTAACTTAAATGAGTTTAATCAAAAATTTGAAAAAACATGTAAAGTAGAATATATTTCTTTAATAGATCACTTTGCTTCAACTAAATCCTCTCATGCATGAATAATATTTATACTTGTACTATATCATTCCAAAGAAACCTTATTTTTCATGAATCTAGGTATAGATACATCTTTATCGTTTAAATCTGCTACCTCTTCTTTTTTATTATCACTTACTTTTTCATCAACATCAAAATCAATTCAAGATCAAGAATGTTTAAAAAATAAACCAAATAACTTAATTAATAAAATAAATGGAAACAATAAAATTCTTAAATAAATTAAGTTTTTATCTAATAATAATTTTTTATAAAATTCTGGATATCCAGATAAAAGTATTTTTGCAGTATCTTTTAATCATTTTTTCCAATTTTTATCTATAATTGGTGTAAAATTTATTTGAAATGTATTTAAAGTATATTTTCAAGTTCTTCATAAAGCAGAAGTAATAGAAGAAAATGGATCCACAGTATCTTTACTTGCTTCTTCCTGTAATTCAGTAAAACTTTTTATAGGATATAAATAATGCTTATCCAATTTAAGTTTTCACACATGAATTTTATCATTTGGTATTTTTTCTAAATAATCTCATACTTCTTTAATTTCTACATCATTATAATGAGCATAAATCTGATTAGTAAGAAAATTTGTATACTTGCTAGGTGAAATTATAAAAAACCTAATTCTATTACCTATCTTCGTTATTTCAAAAGAAAAAGTAGGTTGTTCTTTAGCTAATCTATTAAATATATTTTTTTTATCAAAATCATCAAAAACCCTGTGTAGAACAATTAATATATGTTCAAATACTCAAGGTCATTTTAAGTTGTTTTTATCAACTAATATTTCTAATATTTTTTTATCCATAATTTTTGTTATTACCTATAGCAATAATTTATAAATATTTATCTATAAATACACTAAAAGTAGTTAATGAATTATATATTAATTATAGTATATTTTAATCTTTTATGCAAATAATTTTTAGTTCTTAAATTTCTTTCACCATACTCAATGCTGACTACATTTTACTCTTATTTCAAATTCATCTAAATCATCAAAATCAAATTCAGTAGTAGCCTCAATATCTAAGTCTAAATAGTTAGTTTTTATTAAATCTTGATATTCATCATATAAAGAAACTGATGCTATTCTATGATTTTCTCACATAGGATGAATTTCATTTCAAACAATAACTTTAATTTTTCAATGACTTATTTCTACTTCTGGAAAATGATCGATTTCTAATGCTTCTAGATTATTATCATCTATATAATTCACTTCTTCTTCAACTCATTGAAAACAATCAAATTCCTCACAAACTGGACAGTTATCTAATTTATCACCAGGATTAATTCACTCTTCTTTGTCTCATAAATCACTATCATATGAGTAACTACATTCAGTACAGAAATATTTCATTTTGATTTTTTAGGATTATATATTATTATTTAGTTAATTATATAAATAAATCTTTTAAATGAAAGAATCTTTCGATAAAAAACAACATGATCAGTTTATAAAATATTTTGATATAAAAGAAAATCCTTCTGAAATAGAAATATGATTTTATAAAAAAACTGAAAAATATATAAAATATATAAAATGGCTACCCTGATTAAAAATGATTTGAATATGAAATAGTATTTCAATGAATACAGCTACTTCTAGTTCTGATATAGATTTATACATAGTGTCAGATAAAAAAACTATGTGGTATAATAGAGTAATTATAACTATAGTATTTCAATTATTATGAGTTAGAAAAACAGCTAAAAAACATGCTTGAAGATTTTGTCTTAGTTTTTTTTCAACATTAGAATGAATGGATTTTTCAAATTTTAAAATAAAAAATGATATATATTTATATTTTTGGATACTTTATTTTAAACCTATTTTAAATAATGATAATACTTATGAGCTATTCTTAGAAAAAAATAATTCATGGGCAGATTTTAGTAAATACAATAATTTATTAGAAAAAAATAAAAATTATATAAAATACAAATGAAAAAAAAGAAAAATATGTATTTATATAGAATTTATAAATAAAATAACTAAAAAAATATTTCTACAAAAAACACTAAAAAAATATAATCAAATTTGAAAACCATATTGAGTAATAATAAATAATAATATACTTAAATTTCATAATTGAGATATTAGAGAGACAATAAAAAAAGAATTAGTTTAAAATATAAACTAATTCTTTTTTATTATTCTAATATCTACTTTTCAAATTGTATGATTTTCAATAGAAAGTACTTTACAACTAAATATTTCATTAACTTCTCCATCATCATTTTTTATATCAAAACTAACAATTTGATCTTTTTCTGGAAATCAACCTAATATATGAGTAATAATATAACTTAAAGTTTCTCAATCAAATTCCCTTTCATTTAATCAAATACTAGGTAATTCTAAATTAAATTTTTTTAAAATATCTTCAATTAAAACATCACTTTCAACTCTAATAGAATTTTTTCATATTTTTATAAACTCCTCTGCTTCTTTATCTGTTTCATCTCTTATTTCTCAAAAAACTTCTTCTATAATATCTTCCATAGTGATTAAACCTGAAACTCATCCATATTCATCTATAATAATAGCCATAATTTTATGAGATTTTTGAAAGGTTTCCATAAGTTTTGCTATAGACTGATTTAATGGAACTTTTAAAACTTGTTTTAATTCTAAGTTAGTTATCTTCTTATCTAATTCTCACTTATAAACAGATTTAACCAAATCTCTTGATGTAATAAAATAATCTATTTTATCAATAGTTTCAGTATAAACAGGTATTCTACTATGAGTATGGCTCAAATAAAATTCTAAAGCATCTTTTATGCTACAATCTGAAGAAAGTGCATCAATTTTTACTCTAGGAGTCATTATTTCTTCAACTGTAGTTTCATCAAATTCTAAAATTGATTTTATTTTAGCATGCTCTTTATCATCTATACTTCACGATTGTTTTCACATATCTATAAAACTCTCTATTTCTTCTTCTGACATTTGTTCTACTTTATTCTTTCAAGAAAATAACTTAATAATTATCTCCATAAAAGATATAACAGGATAAAGTATTATCATTAAAACTTTATAGATTGGAGCAACCAATAACGATATAGTTGCTGCATTTTTTGTTGCAATACTTTTTGGAATTATCTCTCAAAATAATAAAAGTAAAAATGTAACTATTCATGTAGCAATTCAAATAGCAGTTGATTGAGGTAGTCATGAAGCATCAGCTAATCATATAGCTATAGTTGTAGCTAAGGCAGCAGTATAAACATTGACCAAGTTATTTCAAATAAGAATAGTTATAAGTAGTCTATCATTATTTGATTTGATTTTTTTAAGAGATTTTGAACCAAATCTATTTTGTTTTACGATTGAATCAAGCTTATGCTCAGCCAAACTCATAAGTGCTAATTCTGTACCAGAAAAAAAAGCTGAAAATAAAAATAAAACAATAAACAATAATATCAATAAGGGGTCCATAAAATTTAATTATTTAATTAAAAAAAGTATTCTAAATTTTAGAATACTTTTAACAAAGTTATTTTAACTTTTTTTATATATTTGTAAAGATTATTTATTTCAAACTATTATAAACTGTTCTCATATAAAGTTCTTTTCATCTCAAATAATCATATGATTAGATAATGATTCTATACTTCATGTCAATGAATCATCTATAGGATTTATATATAATCATGTTCAAGTACTACTTTCTCAAGTTATTCTATAAGATAGATTTGAACTAAGTTTATTTATAACAAATAATGCATAATCCTTATTTTTGAAATCAAAAGAAAAAGTATTTGATGTTCTAGTTGTAGATAATCATAATGAACCACCACCATATTGAATATATCATGAATTCATTGTTAAATCTTTTATTTCATATGATTTTTTTAACAATAATGTATTATCATTTTTATAAGCATTGCTATCAAATTCATATAATTTTAAGTCAAACTTAATATCTTTTGAATCAGAAAATAAATCTAAATATAAATTTCAATCTACAATATCTCACATTTTAAGATTTAATCAATCATTGTTATTTGTATTTTTTTCTATAAAAGCATTTGTTTCATAATTTGACCAAAAAATGTTTTGATAAGTATTACTATCTCTTACATCTCAGAATATAGTAAGTCTAGGAATTACATCATCATCTTGAAATCAACCAGGATAATATATACCTCAAGTAGAAGTTACTCTATAATCATCACTATTAAAATTATCATCATAATTATCTCATCATACTGTTCATGTTTCATCAAAACTAATTAAAGTGCTATCAGTATCATTAAACTCCCTTTCTCATTTCCGACTATTAGTTCAAGTAGTTCCAGAGTTTATAGATTCATATATTTTAATTTCTTTAAAATCGTTATATCTATTACTTCAAGAATTTTCCCTTATTTGTAAGTACCTAACTCAAACGTTTATTCATAAATTTCTAAAATCAACTAATTCATAATCCTTCCCCTTCATTCATGATAAAGTACTACTTGTTATGTAATTTCAAGAATTATCAAAATAATACACATATGCAGTATCCCAATACCACCATTGGAAATGTGTATTTTTAAATATTTCCATTGAATACAATAATTTTTCACTTCAAAAATCAAATTTAAAATATCAATTTTTACTATATGTCGATATATATTGTTTTGAATCAACAAAAGTATCATATGCATTCTCTTTTGGATAAGATGAACTATAACTAGTAGTTGCAATAGCTGTAGATCAAGGTGCAATATTTACTCATTGAGTTATTCATCATCAACTCACTCAATTGATTAAATTCACTATATCTCACTCATAAAAGACTCTTGTAAAATCATGAGTTATATTATCAAAATATATTCTAAATTCTTTACTATTATAAGTTCAAACACAGAAGTAACTTCAAAGTTCATAATGCATTTCAGAAGTCATTCAAGTAGTTTTTTGAGTACTTCAACTCATAGTAATATTTGTAGGACAAGATATAAAATCTTCAAATCAATTTCAATTTCAATTATATTGTAAATCTGTCTGAATATTTATATCTCATTTTTGTTGAACATTTTTAAATACCTCTTCTGCATTTTTTCAAATATCTATATTATTATTCATAATAGTTACATTATTGAAAACAACATATCATAAAATAAGTATTATATTTATTAAAATCAAAATAAATATAAATATAGAAGCTTTTTTATTATTAATCATAAAATTTATATTAAAAATCAAAATTAAATTCTGCTATATCATTTGGATCAAAAAATACATCAGACATATTTTTACCAAAATTATTTTCATCATTGACTAATATAGTAGACATATATATATCTAATATTCATCCAGAATTATATAATTCTGGTTTAAAATCTTTTATTCTAACTCATTTTAAAATTTTATCATTATGAAAACTATATGTATATATAACTCAACTATTAGTTTCTATATCAGTCAATTCTTTAAGACTTAAAGACCTATATCAAATAAAGTTATTTCAATATATTTTATTTTTTTGTAATTTTTTAGTATCATCATCTACAATTCAAAAAAGATATCATCAATCTCAAATTCAATTTTCTAAAGTAAATGGTTGATTTTCTGTTTCAGTTCAATAAATAGTGAAATAATTATATCAAGATTTCACATATCTATTTATAATATCCTTTAAAGAAAAGGATGAATCAATTGCTTTCGTTGCTTCATTTGTAATTCTAAGCTCATTTAAAGACATAGACATAAAAGTCATAACAATAACTATAACTGCAGATGACACAAAAACAGATATAATTAATTCAACTAATGTCATAGCACTTTTATTTTGAAAAGATTTCATTTTTTATAAAAAAGTTATATAATCCTACTGATAATACTAAATAATAAATAATTGTAAAATGAAAAAAATTAAAAATTGAGATTCATTAGTATGAGTAATAATAGGAGTTTTTATTTTATCAGTTGCATTAATTTGAATAATAAATGTTTTATGATTTAGTAAAAATACATTAGTAACATATAACAATTCAGTTAATAAATATATAATAGAATCAAATATAGAAAACATAGTTAAAAAACTATGAAATGCTACAATTGATGATAATAATGTATTTTATCTTTCAAAAGACACAGTAAATAAAGAGTTTAGCTATTTAACATGAACAACTAACGAATCATATAAATATATAGATAAATTTATAAAAAAAGTAGATCCAGTACAAAATATATGAAAAACATATAAAGTAGAGCTAAATAAAAAAATAGATATTCTTAAACATGTAATATATCCACCAGAAATAGAAAATATAGTATATCAATATGATGCTACAAATATAGATTGATCATATAATTCAACTTTTTTAAACGATTGAGATAAAATATCAGTATGGAAAGATGTTTCTTGAAATTGATTAGATGCTACACAAACTGATTCTAATAAATATCCTGAATTTGAAAAACGTTGAATTGCAGAATTACCAGTTGTAAAATTTTTATGAACAAGTAATACTAACTGAAGTATATTATATCCAAATAATGATAATAATAATGTTTTAATCAATAATGATGATGTCTGTAGTAATCAATTTACCTTTATGGAAAAATCATTTGCTATTGTTTTTAAAACATGATTTGATATAACTAGAGATCAATTTATTTATGAACAATGAGGACAAGCAACATGATATAGTTTTTCAATACATAATTGAGAACTTCGGGCCTGAATACTAAATAAAGCTTATGTATGACCATATAGTTGTTTTGATGATAGCTCACAAGAACGGGATAATTGACATAAATTTAAATCAGTAAAATTTACTGATTTAAAACCTGATACATATTATTTTATAACTATTATTCAAGATAGTACACATGAAATTTCACCATGAGTAGAAGATGATGTAAACAATAAGCTAAAAATATATTTAAATTGAGTACTTATATCTACAACAAATCATGTAGATCCTCAACCAGAACATTGGAAAGGTGCATTATGATGAGTTAATGAACGGAGTGTAAGACCTTGGGATGAAACAACTGTAAAAAATTGAGATTGACAATGATGATGTGATAATCAATGTTTATTCTTTGATGGTTGAATTTGAGAACTTATTTCTTGGAATCATGCATTAACAAATAATGAAATAAGATGAATACAAAATTATTTTAAAGAAAAATGGTTAGGTGCTACTTCAAATATAAAATATCATAGAGTTAGTAGTAGTGTTAAAAAAGTAAATTAATAATCTAAAAACAAAAAATGAAAAATTTAAAAGCATTTACATTTGTGGAACTAATAGTTGTTGTAACAATATTAGCAATACTATCAGCTATATGATTTAGTTCATATATTTCTTCATTATCTGACACTAGAGATTCACAAAGAAAATCAGATTTAACACAAGTTTCTTCTGCATTAAAAATATATAAACAAAAAAGATGATATTATTCTTTCCCGTGAGCATATTTTAATATACAATATGATTGAAACACTGTTGCATATCAATGAAAATTAAATAAAAATGTTCGTTTAAATAGTTTAGATAAATTACCTTATGATCCAGAAACTAAATTATCATATACATATTGAGTTACTAATAATAAACAAGAATTTGAACTAGCATCTGTTTTAGAAAATTGAGATATTCCTATATCTTTTACAGTCTGAAACTATAAAAGTGTAAGTAAAAATGTTCTACCTACTATATTATTAGCTAGTGATCAAGTTTCTTGATCTAATGTAGAAATAAAAATATGAACAGTAGACTGAGACGTAAATAGAAAATTATTTATATATGATAAACAATCTGAAAATTTAGCATATACTTTTGATGAACCATTTCCTCCTTACTCTAGTTGAACTGGTTTTCAAGACCTTCTTGATTACGTAGAAAATAATGATATATATTGGCAAAATACAGATTTTAGAAATTGTATAGAAATACAGGAATGATGAAAAGCTTTAATTCCTTTTACAGCTACTGCTTTTGAATATCAAATCATTACTGATACATGAGCTTTAACAAATACATGATGTACATTATAAAAAAATAAGTTTAGATTTATAAATCTAAACTTATTTTTTTATGTATTTAATTATATCATCTATATTAACTTCAGTTTGTGTTCAACTTTTTAAATCTTTTATTTGAACTATAGATTCTTTTATTTCATCTTCTCAATAAATAATTACAAAAGGTATTTTTTTATTATCTGCATATTTTATTTGTTTTGCAAATTTAACATTGCTATCTAAATATATTTCAGAATTTATTCAATTAGCTCTTAATTTTTTTATTAATTCTAAATTTTCTTTTAATATATTATCTCATAAATTTAATAAAAGTACTTTAGAAATTGTTTTAGTATTTATTTTTAATAAATCTAATTGATTTAAAACAGCTAATAATCTAGATAATCATATACTTCATCAAACACCTGGGAAATTATTTTTAGAAAAATGGCTACACAAATCATCATATCTACCTCATGAACTAATACTTCACATAGATTCAGAGCCAGAAATAAATGTTTCAAAAACTAATCCAGTATAATAATTTAACCCTCTGGAAATAGTAGGATTTATTATTAAATTTTGTTTATTAACTCATAAATTAATTAAATTTTCATAAACATATTTTAATTCTTCTAATCATTCCTTTAACAAACTGTTAACAATTCAATCAAAAAAGTTAAAAACTTCTTCTATATTTTGAACCCTTTTTTCAGAAAAATCAATCATTTCAAATATAGAATCAATTTGCACTCATCATAAATTTATTCACTCAAACATAGAAACTAATTTTTCTCTATTTACCTTATCTTTTTTATCTATTATTCATATAGTTTCAACAATATTTTCTATATCTAAACTTTCCAAAAATCCAGATAATAATTTTTTATTATTTATATTTATAATAAAATTTCAAAAATCTAATTCTTTTAGTGAATTATAAATAGTTGATAATATTTCTACATCAGCAAAAAGTGGTAATTTACCATTTCATATAATATCAATATCTGCTTGATAAAACTCTCTATATCTACCCTTTTGTGGCCTTTCTCATCTATAAACTCTAGCTATTTGTTGTCTCTTAAACGGGAAACTTATTTCTCATTCATATTTTCATATATATCTAGCAAGAGGAACTGTTAAATCAAAACGTAATCACATTTCAAAATTTGTTTTATCTTCTCATTCTGCCTTGAGTCTTTTAATTCAATATATTTCATTATCATCAGCTCATTTTGAAGTAAGTACCTCTACTCTTTCTACATTTGGAGTATCAAGTGGAGTAAACCCAGAAAGTGAATAATTTTTTCTAATTATTTCCTTAAAATTTTCTTCTATTAATTGATATTCTGGTAATTTATCTTCAAATCCTGAAATTCATTTTATATTTATCATACTTTTTATTATATTTTTTATAGTAAATTATGGCTTAAGATTACTAATTATAGAATAAAAATCAAATATTTGATTTATTTTTTAAAATGTAATACAATAACCTATATAAGTTTAAATTAATAAAATAATATTAATAATGAATCCAAACGAAATAAATCTATCATCAATATCTAATAAAAGTAATATTAAGATTAGAGATAGAGATGAATATATCATTTCTATCTCTAATATATCATTAGAAGAGTTACAACAAATAGATGATGAAAAATATAACAAAATAATAGAGGTAATTGAAGAAACATTAAAAACTAAAAAAGAACATAAAGTATCTTCAAATACAAAAGGAGAAGAAATAAATAATAAAAAAAATGTAAAACCATTAATAAATACAGATGCATTAATCACAAGCAATACTGTTGATAAAACAAAAGAGGAAGTAGAAGAAACAGAAATAAAATTAGAAGAAAAAATAGAAATAAAAGGTGAAGATTGAGAATTATTTTCTAATTATAAATCTGAATTTAAAACTGAAGAAAGTGATTTTTTCAAAGAATTAAGAGAAAAAAGAAAAAAAATAAAAGCAAGATTAAGAATGCCTAAAACTAGAACATCTATTATTATATGAATCCCTTTATTGGCAATTATTGCAGTTGCTAGTTTATTTATAATAGATCCAGATAATAATTCATATAGTATATATAAAGCAAATATATTAAATATTAAAAATAAGTATATAAATAAAAAGGTAGAATCTACTATTACTAAAGAAACAATAGAAATAGATAGTTATTTTTTCAGAATAACAAAAGAAATAACAAATAAAAAAACAATTTATAAATATAAATGAAAAGTTTTCACATCCAGAACAGATTTAAATATATATTTAAATAAAGAAGTAAAAATAAAAAATGATAAATTAAAAACTTTAACAGGTTCAGCATTAAAAGAATACAAGCAAGAAATAATAAGAGAAGCTCTAAAACAAAAGTATGAAAATTAAAAAAATATCTAATAAATTTAGATATTTTTTTAATTTTTGGATAAAACACCTATTTTAATATAAGTCAAGCTATAATATTTAACATTAAAGATTTTATATAGTAAAATATTAGTAATATAAAATATCACCAATAAATGGAAGAAGAGAAAAATATAGATGAAATGAAAATTAAAAAAGATATCTGAGATGTAGTTAGCTACATAGACAGTATTTTTAAGGATTCAATAGATATAGGTGCGTCAGATATACATATAGAACCTAATGAACATTTTTTATTAATAAGATTTCGTAAAGATGGTGATTTTTTATTACATGACAAGGTAAATAGAGAAAATATAAGTTGAATAATAACTAGACTAAAAGTATTAGCAAAAATAAAGATTGATGAAAATAAAAAACCTCAAGATGGTAAAATAGTATATCATTACGAAAAAGAAAATAAAAATATTGATGTCAGATTATCTACTCTACCTACTAGTTACTGAGAAAAAGTAGTAATGAGAATACTTAAACAAGACGATAACCTAACTAGTATTGAAGCTCTATGACTTATAGATGTAAATCTAGAAAAAGTAAGAGAAACTCTTAAAAGTAGTTATTGAATAATATTAGTAGCATGACCGACAGGTTCATGAAAATCAACTACACTATTTTGAGTATTAAAAAACTTTAATCCATTAAAATATAATATATCAACTCTAGAAGATCCAATAGAATATGATATAGAATATGTAAATCAATCACAGGTAAAACCTGAAATATGATACACTTTTTCAAGTTGACTTAGAAGTTTGGTAAGACAAGATCCTGATATTATAATGGTATGAGAAATAAGAGATCAGGAAACAGCAGTACTTGCAGTAGAAGCCGCACTTACATGACATTTGGTTTTATCAACAATACATACAAATTCAGCAGCCTGAACAGTACAAAGACTTATTAATATGGGAGTAGAACCATTTTTATTAGCATCAGCTATGAAAATGGTAATATCTCAAAGATTATGAAAAAAAATATGTACATCTTGTAAAGAAAAACATACATTAAAGGATTCTGAAAAAATAAAAGTAAAAGATATTTTATGACCAATAGTTTGAGTAGATAAAATAGACTCTATAACATTTTATCATTGAAAATGATGTGAAAAATGTTGAAACTCTTGATATAAATGAAGATTATGATTTCATGAAGTTTTACAAGTTTGAGATTGGCTTGAACCATTAATATTAAAAAAAGATAGTGCAAATAATATGAAAAAATTAGCAATTGAACATGGTATGATAACTATGACTCAAGATGCATTATTAAAAGCAGTAGTATGAAATACAACTGTAGAAGAAGCATTAAAAACTATATAAAAATAATAATTAAAATAAAAAATATGTTTGGTTTATTTAAAAAGAAAAAAGTAGATAATAATAGTATAGAAGCATTTGATAGCGCAATTGAAGCTATTGAAATTTTTATGTCGCTTTCTGAATGGACTAAAGCAAATAAAGCCTTAGATGAAATAGAATCAAAAGAAAGAGAATCACTTGAATATATTATTGATAAATTATCTAAAAAATTAGATAATGAATGAATAAATCAAAGAGAAATTGAAAAACTTAAAAATATTTTTAAGAAGAAAGAACTAGAAATAAAAAAACTTAGAGCAAAACTAGAAGATGAAGAAAGAAAATATAATAAAAATATAGATAATGAAAGGTTTAAATTAAGATTTGAAAAAATAAGAGAAGAAATAGATTCTCTAACATGAAGTAAGGAAGTTGATGCTGCTTTATCTATATTAAAAAAATTCTTAGAAGAAAATGCTGATAATGCATTAGTAGTAAAATTTTATAATTCTGAAAAGAAAAAAGTATTAAAAGTTAAAGAAAAAGTAGATAAAGAAAAAGAAGACAAAGTTAAAAAGGATGCAGAGTCAGAAGCTATGAGTTTAATATGAAAAACTGTAAATATAGATAATGATAAAAAAGAAGATAAGAATGATAAAAAAGAAATATGATTTTTTGAAAAATTAAAATCTAAATTACAATTTGCAAAAAATATAAAAGAAAGAATTGAAAGAAAAAAATTATTAGATGAAATAAATTTATTAATAGAAGAAGATTCAAAAATTAAAAATGAAATTGCATCTAAAAAACTAGCTACAATACATAAAACTCTAACTAAAGATATATCTGATGAGTTACAATGATATGAATTATTCTGAAAAATCTTATCAGCAGATAAAATTTCATGAGATACTTTCTGATTTAAAGAACAAGATGATAAATACAACTTTTTCATATGAGATGCAACTTGAAATGGACTTAGAGCTTGATTCATAATAACTATACTAAATAGATTATTTAATAAATTTTCAAAATGAAGTAATATTTCAGAATTAACATATGAAATTAACAATTGATTAAAACAAGATTTAAAATCAAGAAATTTTATTACATGAGTATTTTTTGAGATTTTTAAAGACAATGTATCAAAAATAAACTTTGTTTCTATGGGACATGTACCAGTTTATATTTTCAGAAAAGAAACTGGTAAAGCAGAAAAAGTCATAGCATGAGGTCTAGCTGCAGGTATTAGATTAATTAAACATCCAGCCGATATAAAAGTAAAAGAATTAAATCTAGAAGACTGAGATATACTTTTAACATATAGTGATTGAATAGTTGAAAATAAAAATAGTAAATGAGAGATGTATGGTTTTGATAGATTAGAAAAAGCATTTACAGAAATATCAAAATCTGCAACAGATATTTCAAAAATATATGATTATATAATAAATGATATAAAAAAATTTAAATGATCAGAATTATTTGATGATGATGCAAGTACAATAATTATTAAAAGAGACAGGAAAAAAGATATAGTTGATACATGATCTGATTACTTAATTAAAATTCAATGAAAAGAATGATTAAATAATAATGAAATCAGAAAATTGAAATGAAAAAGTATTGAAGATATAGAAAAAGAATTAGTTGTATTAAAAAAACAAAAAGAAACAGATAGAATAATTAAAATCTTAGAATGATATTATTATACATGAGAAATATTAAGATTAAAACAAGAATCTATTAGATATATAAAGGAATGATTTATAGATAAAAAAATAAATGCTTTCCTTAAAAAAGCAATTGATAATGAAAAAGCCTATAAAATAAAGCAAAAAAATTCAAGAGCCAAAAATAAATATGAAATATTAGAGGAATTACTTAAAAAATGAGATTATGATACTGTTATAAATGAAGCAGAAAAAATAATTTCAAGTGATTGAGAAATCTAAAATAATTAATAAAAAAATAAAAATGCTATTTTGAAAAAAATTCTATGATCAATACTGAAATTTTAACAATGAAAAATTTGTTACTATTTTAGCGAAAGCAAGAAAAGCAAAAAGAAATAAACAAAGCAGAGCTTCAGGTAATAAAAATATAGAAATTACCTTATTTGAAAGTGTTTCAAAAGTAGAAGTATGGCAGTTTATTAATAAATTTGCGATTTTTGTAAATTCATGAATTGATATTAAATGAGCTTTATGAATCATTGTTAAGCAAATTAAAAATCCTTTACTTTTAAGGATTGTTACAGAAATGAAAGAGAATATTAATCATGGTGTAAGTATTAGTGAAACAATGGCTCAATACCCAAATGTTTTTGATACACTTACTATATCACTTGCTTGAGTATGAGAAAAAACATGACAATTAGGTAAAATATTATTAGAGCTAGATCAAACTATGCTTGAAAATATAGAACTAAAATGAAAAGTTAAATGAGCAATGATATATCCTATGATATTAATGTGATTAACAATTGTTATGGTAGTTTGAATGATGGTATTTATTGTTCCTAGAATTACTGAATCATTTAAAAAAGCTTGAAGTGATTTACCTGCACTAACACAAAAAGTTGTAGATATCTCAGAATTTTTTATAAATGACTACATGACTGTAATTTGAGGTATTATAGCAGTTATTCTATTCTTTAAATGAATTAATAGAACATATACTTGAAGAATGCTTTTAGCAAAATTATGAACAAAACTACCAATATTTTGATATGTAGTTAAAACTTCAAATATAGTATATTTCATCAAATCATTTACTATTCTTCTTGATTCATGAGTTTTATTACTTGAATCATTAAAGACAGCTAGTAATGTAGTACCGAATCTAGCATATAAAAAAGAATTAATTAGAATTAAAAATGAGGTAGAAGTATGATTAACTATATCTAAATCTCTATGATTAAATCTAGATTATGAAGCTTCTGTTTATCTAAATCCTTTATTTCCAGAGGAATTTGCATATGTAGTTAGTACATGAGAAGAAACTTGAAGTTTATCAGACTCATTAAAAAAAGTATGAAAAAACTACAATTCAGAGCTTAAAAGATATATCTGAAATATGTCAGGTATGATGGAGCCAATCATTATCGTAATTGTATGAGCCATAGTTGGTACGATTATCATTGCCATAATGCTTCCCTTCTTTGCTATGGGTGAAGTTGCAAAAAATCTATAAAAAACAACATTTTTGAAATGTTGTTTTTTTATTTATATAATTGAGAATGCGTTCATATTTTTTTAAATTCAACAAATTCATAATTTCAATCTATATATTCTTTAAAAATTGCTCTATAATCTCATGTAATATTAAATTAATTGTAGTATACTTATATCATTAAATAATCAAAATCTTATACACAAAATATACTACTTTAACAAACAAGCACTTTACAAAAAAAAATAAATATCTTTAATAATATATAAAAGATAATATATATTTTTAGTCTATTAAAAATATATATTAATCTTTGCTATTTAACTACAAATCATATAGAATACATAAGTCTAAAAAAAGACATTAATTTTAAAAATTATTTTGTATTTATTTCCTAATCATATATAAACATGAGAAATACAAAAAAACAAGCATTTACGTTAGTAGAGCTTATCGTTGTTATTACTATCCTAGCTATTTTAGGTACAATTGCATTTATATCTCTACAAGGGTATTCACAAGATGCTAAAAACTCTAAAGTAACTTCTGATTTATGAACATTAGCATCAGCTATTGAAATATCTAATACTAAATGAGATACTACTATAAAATCTATTTTAGATGATGGTAAAAATACTGCTGTTAAATTAACAAATGGTACATTTGGTTCTGGTTTAACTATTACAGATTGAACTAATGCTTGAATTGGTTGAGTTCAATTTTCAAACTTAAATCAAAATGGTGCTGATTTTAAAGACAGCTCTGTTCCAGCTAGAGATTATGTTTATGCTTATGCATCTTCATGATCAGTTGCTTATTATCAAATAGCATGAGAAATTAAAACTTCTGCTGGTGATCCTAAAGTATTAGTAAAAGGTAACTATGTTCAAAAAGTTACAAGTGATGTAACTTGATTAGTTGCTCAAAGTGGTTCTACTACAGGGTTAACTAATGATATTGCTGCACAAATTAATAATTATTAATTATATTAAAAAAGATGATTTAAAAATCATCTTTTTTTTGTGATTATTTTTTCTTAGTTTTATTATTTTTGCATTAAAGTGCAATTTATATATAATACAATTATCTTAATATTAACAAAATATTATTATGAACACATCAGTTATAAATAATATAAATACAGAAAAAAAAGTAGATATAATTTTTTCATATCTATTTTCTGATGATAAAATAGAAGAAGAACAATTTTTTTGGAATAATTTAAAAAAAGAGGAGATTTCTAGATTAGAAAAAATTAATAAAAATGATGAAACTTTTGATTTTAATAATTTAAAATCGGAAATTTTATGAAAATAATTTATACAAAAACATTTAAAAAATCATTGTTAAAATTGGATAAAAATATCCAAATTAGAATTATTGAAAAATTAGAATTATTTTATAAAATTGAAGATAGTATTTATGATTTAAATTTAGATATTAAAAAACTTCAACCTAAAGAAAAATGAATTTTTAGATTTAGGGTTGGTAAATATAGAATTTTATTTATGTATTTTAATTGAATTATAAAAATTCTTGATGTAGATAATAGAGATTCTATTTATATGTAAAAAAACACAGAAATAGAAAATTTATTAAAAACTAAAAAGATGATTTAAAAATCATCTTTTTTTTGTGGTTATTTTTTCTTGGTTTTATTATTTTTGCATTAAAGTATAATTTATATATAATTTAAGTATTAATAATTAATTTTATAATTATGGAAGTAAAAGATTTTTTAAATTTACCTATATTATTAGAACAAGATGAAGACTGAGTTTGGGTTGCTGAATCCCCTATTTTTGATTGATTTTTTACTCAAGGTCATGACTTAGAAGAATTACAAGATAATTTACAAGATATATCAAATATGTATTTTGATATGATAAAAGATTGAGAAAAACCTTTTAAATCATCTAAACTTATAAATCTAACTTATAATAAAAATGGTAAAATTACCAATAATATCAGCAAAGAACTTAATAAAAATATTGAAGAAAAAATGATACATATTAACTAGAACATCATGAAGTCATCATCAATATGTTTTTGAAGATAAAACAGTAACTATACCAGTACATAACTGAAAAGATATTTGAAGATGATTATTAAGAGCTATACTTAAACAATCTTGAATATCACATGAAGATTTTTTAAAAGAATTATGAATTAATAATTAAAAAAGATGATTTAAAAATCATCTTTTTTTATGTTTGTTTTTTCTTAGTTTTATTATTTTTGCATTAAAATACAATTTATATATAATTTAGTTATTAATAATTAATTTTATAATTATGACAAATATAAAAATAACATTTGATGAAGAGACAGGTTATTATGATGCTATACTTTTGGAGAAGTGAATTGCTACTCAAGGAAAAACATTAGACGAAGTAGTTAAAAATATTTGAGAAGCTTTTTCATTATCAAGAGAAAGTAACTTTTCATTAAACAATTTTAATATTTCTTTTAATGAAAATAATCATGTGAATATTTAATACTATAAAATTTAAAATTATTAAAGATTTTATAAAGCAATTATGATATAAAAAATATTCTCAAGAAGGTAGTCATATAAAATATAAATATAATTCATTTTCTTTAATAATACCAAAACATAAAGAAATTTCTAGATGAACAATTAATAGTATATTTAAAATTATTTCTATACATAAAGATGTAAATAAAACAGAAATAGAAAATTTATTTTTAAAATTTATTAAAAACTAAAAAGATGATTTAAAAATCATCTTTTTTTTGTGCTTGTTTTACATATTCTCCTCTATAAGCTTAGGATTATTATTTATTTATAAATATTAAAAAATCATTTTCATCAATTCCTAATTGTTTTAAAATTCATGAAAAAGTTCAATATGCAATAATTTTGTGATTTGGTATAATTGTTTTTATTCAATTACATTTTATTTTTATATGACTTCATTTTTGTGAAATTTTAAAAACTCAATATTTTTTATCTAAATATTTAATAAATTGTTCTCCTGAAATATAGTGATATTCTGATTTAACCATAAATTATATATTTATTGCAGTTAAAGAATATTGTTTATTTTTAAAATTTGATAATAAAGTTTCTTTCTCTTCATCTTCTAAATATAACTTAGTTGCTTCTTTTAAATTACTTAACGATTCTTCATAAGTATTACCCTGAGAGAAAATTCATAATTCTAAATTTTTAGATATAAAAATGTTATCTTCTTTTTCTATAAATACTGTAAAATTAAACATAATTTTCAATTTAAAAATTAATATAAAAATATTATATCAGTTACTAAAAAATAAACAAAACTTTTTAGTTTTGTTTATTTTTATATACTCTCCTCTATAAGCTTAGGATTATTTGAAAATTTAAGCCCTTCTTCTTTTGATATTTCACCTGCTTGAATAAGCTCTATAATATCAGTTTCTAAAAGTTGCATTCATTCTTTTTGTCCCATTTGCATAACAGATGGCATTTGATGAATATCATTTTCTCTTATAAGATTTGAAACTGCAGAATTTTTTACAAGAATCTCTTTTGCTAATCTAATTCATTTACCCTCTTTTACTTTTAAAAGTCTTTGAGAAAATACTGCAATAAGTGAATCAGCTAATTGTACTCTTACTTGAGCTTTATCATTTCAAGAAAAACTATCAAGAATCCTAGTAATTGTTTGAGGAGCACTTCTAGTATGTAAAGTAGATAAAACTAAATGCCCAGTTTCAGCTAATCTTAATGCCATTTCTATTTCTGTTCTATTTCTCATTTCTCAAAATAGTATAACATTTGGAGCTTGTCTCATAGCTCAAATTAATCAAGTTTCATAATCTGGAATATCTCTACCTATTTCTTTATGTTCTATAATAGATTTTTTATGTTTATGAACATATTCTATTGGATCCTCTATAGTAATTATATGTTTATTATAATTTTCATTTATAAAATCTATCATTGCTCATAGTGTTGTAGTCTTACCTGAACCAGTTGGTCATGTTACAAGGATTAATCATTGTCATTTTTTTGTTACTTCTTTATATATTTCTGGTAATCATAAATCATCTATATGTGGTACTTCTGCAGTTAATAACCTAGATACCACCATATAATATCATAATTGAAATGATATATTTGTTCTAAATCTTCTATTATTATATGTAAAAGAGAAATCTAAATTTCTAGTTTGAAGTAATTTATCATGTTGCTCTGTAGTTATAATAGATTTAGCAAAATCATAAGTATCATCTGATGTAAATTTATTTACTCATTCACTAATTCTAACTATATCTCAAGATATTTTTATTGCAGGATATGCTCATACTGTTATATAAATATCACTTCACTCATTATCAATCATTACTTGTAATAATTGGTCTTTAATTAAGTGGTCTGGTTTCATTACATCTAAAAAATCTGTCATTATCTTTTTGTTAAGTTATATATATAATAAGTTTACTATATTTATAATTTTTAAGCAAAAAAAATCTCTATATTTTATAGAGATTTTTTATTTTATTTAATTAATTTTTTTCTTAAAAAGAAACCTAAATTTACTATAACTGTAAGTAAAATTAATACCCAAGTAGCAGAACCTGTATCCGGTGTTTCATCACTAGCTAATGCAACAGCCTCTACATTTCAAGTAGCTGTTTCTTCTTTAGCTGCAGCTAATACAATATCTTTTGATTCAACGTCTTCTATTAAATTATTAGAAGTAGTGAAATTATATAAATCTTCATCAAAAATTAAAACATTTCATTTAATATCTTCTAAACTTAGAATCATTAATATATATTCTGAATTCTTTTCTAAATTTCAATTTATTCCTAATTCAACTACATTGTTTCATTCTGAAAATAATCAACTTGTAGGAATATCACTAAGAATTTTATATTCAAACATATTATCAGCTAAATCATAATTATAGTACAATTCAATAGTTTTTGAATCAATTATACTAATTTTTTCTATTCATTCATCACCTACTTCTAATAATGGATTAACAATATCTCATTCTAAATAATCTCAAATATTAAAATCGATATTTCAGTTAGCACCTAAAATAGTTATTAAACTATAAGAAGTATTTGCTTCTAAACCATCTGAAAGATTTAATAAAACTTTTCTTGTATTATTTTTATCTTTATCATTGAAAGAAACATTAATATCTTTTAAAATTTTAATATCTCATTCTACAAAACTATCTGAAAAAACTACATCATTACTCGCAGTAATTTGTACAGTGTTATTATCAATTGTTTCTATTCTTTCAATAGATGAAGCAAAAGTATTCCCTGTTAACATAGAAGTTAACAATAAAAAAAGTAATATTTTAAACTTTTTCATAATATTATTATAATTATAAATAAACTAATTACTTATATTTAATCATATATATTAGATTATGTCAAAAATCTTACTTTTTTTGTTGTTTTAAATATGTTTCTAGAATCAAAGCTGCTGAAATATCATCCTTATTTCAATTTTTATCTCTTATTCACATAGAATCTAAAATACTATCTGCTTCAAAACTTGTAAATCTTTCATCTACTCATTCAACTTTTATATTTGGAAAAATCTCTTTTAATTTAGATATAAAAATTTTTGTTTTATCTAACTGTTTAAGATTTTTTCAATATAAATCATATGGTAATCAGACAACTATCACTTCTGTTTTGTATTCTTTTATTAATTTTCTAAGCTCTGTAATAAGTTTAGGTCTTAAAATAATTCATTTTGGAAAAACAATTCATTCTACATATGTAGCTATTCAGCATCTTTTGTCTCAAAGATCAATTCATAGATACATATTATGCTTCATTAATAACTATAAATAATTTTGCCATAGCATCTTTACCAAACTTTACATATATTTGACTTTCTCATAATTTTTTAATGTGTCCATCAGGCATTTCTATATGTTTTTTTGTTAATTCTATTTTATATTTCTTTTTTATTTCAGCAATAATATCTTTTTCTCCTACAGCTCAATACACTTTATGATTAGCTCAAGTTTTTAAAGTAAATTCTAATTTTTTATGATTTAAAATTTCAGAAAGATTATGTCTATTTTCAGTCATTTCTCTTTTATGAGTTTCTTCCTTTTTTAATTTAGCCTTATATTGTTTTTCAGCTGCAGGTGTTAATTCTATAGCATATCATTTTGGAAATAACATATTTGCAGCATACCCAGGTTTAACTTCTTTTATATCACCTTCTTTTCAGACATTTATAACATGTTTTAAAAATAATACTTTCATAATCTTTTATTTAGTTATTTAAAAAAACCTCTCTCTTTATTTTTCTTCTTTTTTATCTTCTTCAGTTTCTTCAACCTTAACATCTTCAATAGATATTCTGTACCCTGTTAATTTAGAAGCTAAATTAACATTTAATCAATTTTTTCAAACAGCTTTAGCTCTTTCACTAGGTAAAATATAACAAATAGCTGATTCATTTTCTTCATCTGCTTCTACTTTTAATACTTCAGCTGGAGAAAGTGATTTTTTAAGTATTTCATTAATATCACCTCTATTTGCAATAATATCTATTTTTTCACCTGATAATTCATCCATTACTCATTTTACTCTAATACCTTTTTGTCCAATAAGAGTTCAAACTGGATCAATTTCATCATAAGAAGTAGAAACTAATAATTTAGTTTTAATACCTGGTTGTCTAACTATATTATCTATAGTTATAATTCATTCACCTATTTCAGAAACATGTTCTGCAAAAATAGCAGAAACTAATTCTGGTCTTTTTCTTGATAAAATAACTTTTGGTGTACCAGTTTCATTTTTTGAAACTTCAGCAACATAAAGAGAAAATCTAGCTCCTGCAGTATAAACATCTCTAGATACTTGTTCAGATTTAGGTAAAACAACTTGATTACCATTATAATCAAAAATAATTTTTCCTCACTCTACTATATCAACTTTCATATTAATAACTTCACCTTCTTTTCCATCAAATAAATCATATATTTTTTCTTTTTCACTATCACCTATTTTTTGAATAATAACTTGTCTAGCAGCTTGTGAAGCTATTCTTCAAAAACTTTCACCATCATCATCACCATTTATTTCATCAGTAACATCAAGTTCTATAATATCTCATTCTTTATAATCATCTGCTGCATCACCTAATTCATCAAAAGAGATTTCAAGAGCAGAATTTGTAACTTCTTTTACAACTGTTTTTTCTTGAGTTATTTCCATTACTTCATTTTCTAAATCTAATTTTACATTAATTTCTTCATCTCTAGAAGCATAATCTTTTTTATAAGCTGTTTTAATAGCAGCTTCAATGATTTCTACTAATTTTTCTTTTGGAATTTTTTTCTCAATAGAAATAATATTAATAGCTTGTTCAATTTGTTTTAAGTCTAACATTTTTATTTAGTTATAGTATAATTTTAAAACAAAACGAGAACTTGCTTTCACAAATCCCCGCTTTAGCTCTAAATACAAAGTTATTTTATAGTTTTTTAAAATAATTGCAAATAAAAACTCTCTAATATAGAGAGTTTTTAAAAATTACATTTTTTTTCTTAAAAAAGAAGGAACATCTAAATCATTTTTTGCAGCAGCTCAAGTCGATGCAACAGGTGCAGTAGTAGGAGCAGATATAACTCTAGAATCAGTTACTGGTTTTCTTCCAAATGGATTAGATATACTAGCTTTTGCTTTTACAGATTCACTATGAGAATTATTTGAATCTTGATCAAATCATGTAGCAACAACTGTTAATTTAAGTTCACCATTATATTCTTCATTAATAGTAGCACCAAAGATAATATTTGCATCTGGATCAACAGATTCAGTAATTATTTTAGCAGCTTCATCAACTTCGAACATTGATAAATCAGTACCTCAAGTTATATTAAATAATAACCCTTTAGCTCCTGCAACTGATAATTCTAATAATGGAGAATCAATTGCAGCTCTTGCAGCTTCAACTGCCCTATTTTCACCAGAACCATAACCAATACCCATTAATGCAGAACCTGCATTTTTCATAACAGAAGTAACATCGGCAAAATCGACATTAATTAAACCAGGTTGAGTAATTAAATCAGAAACACCTTGTACACCTTGATGTAAAATTTCATCAACAATTGCAAAAGCATCTAATAATGGAGTTTTTTTATCAATAATAGATAAAATTCTATCATTTGGTATTGTGATTAAAGTATCAACTTTTTCTTTTAACTCATTAAATCACCCAATTCATTTAGCCATTCTATTTTGACCTTCAAAAGCAAATGGTTTAGTTACAATTCACACAGTTAAAGCTCAAAGTTCTTTTGAAATTTCAGCAATAACTGGAGCAGCACCTGTACCAGTTCCTCAACCTAAACCACAAGTAATAAATACCATATCAGCTCATTCAATAGCTTCTTTAATTTCTTCTCTAGATTCTTCAGCAGATTTTTTTCATACTTCAGGATCAGCTCAAGCTCATAATCAATTAGTTGAAATTTTTCAAATATTTAATTTAACTGGTGCAAGAGAATTAAATAAAGCTTGTGTATCCGTATTTATAGCAACAAATTCAACTCATTCTAAACCTCATTCGATCATTCTATTTACTGCATTTTGACCAGCTCATCCTACTCAAATTACTTTTATTTTTGCAACTGGTGATATACTATTATTTATATTAACCTCTTGAGGTCATTTTGTAGGAGTAACTTCTTTAGCTCATCCTAATAAATTTCTTAATTTATCTTCTCTACTTGTCATAATATTTTTAATTTATAATAATAAAATTTAATTTCGTGTTTATGGTAATAATTTTTTAAATGCATTCTTAATAGATTCAAAAAATCAACCTATATTCAAAGTAAATGTATTTGAATTTGTTCAATATATATTTGAAAAAATCATAGTTCAAATAACTGAAGCAAATACTGGGTCACTTATTGAAGCATCAACTAAATCATCTTTAGAAGCTGGTAATCAAATGAACACTGGCAATTTTAAATCTTTTTTTCAAAGTTCTATAAATCACTTTATTTTAACTGCTCATCATACACAGATTGCTCACTCTGGTAACATTCAATCCTTTCAAACTCTTTTTAACTCTTCTCTAACAAAGAATAATATTTCATCATACC
This sequence comes from Candidatus Altimarinota bacterium, assembly GCA_026988025.1. Taxonomy (GTDB): domain Bacteria; phylum Patescibacteriota; class Gracilibacteria; order BD1-5; family UBA6164; genus UBA6164. Next base: position 68,804 of record JALSMB010000054.1, read on the forward strand.
TTGCAGTTACTATTTTTGAAAGATAAAGTCTAGATACAGATCATTCTTCTCACATATTTAATTCAGATAAATTAAATTCTTTATCTATAAATCAATCTCTAGTTTCTAAATCAAGCTCAGAATAATCAGTTTTTAGTTTTTCAGCTACTAATGTAGATGTTCTTAATCATAATGCTATATCATTTGTAACATTATCTCATCCCAATGGAATTATTCATGAATAATATAATACTCAATTTTCATATACAGTTATTCAAGTTGTAGAAGCTCATATATCTATACAAATAACTCATAATTCCTTTTGTCTTTTAGATAGTACTCACTCAGAAGCACTAAGTAAATTTGGATATATATCATATATTTCTATTCATATATCTGATACAGCTTTTTTAATATTATTTAAAACATTAAGATTCATCGAGAATATATTTGATATAACCTCTAATTTTCTAGCAGCCATTCAAATTGGGTTTTTAATTCATTCTTCTAAATCAACACAAAAATGTTCAGGTATTACTTTTAGTATTTCTTTATTTGGTAAATCAACTCAATTTTTAGCCATTTCTAATGCCCTATCAATATCTTCTTCAGATATTTCTCCTCAAGTTACAGCAACAACTCATTTATTTCTAAATACTTCAAATGAAGATGAATTAAAAGATATATATGCTCAATTGACCTGTTCTCAAGCCATTTTTTCAGCTTCAGCAAGAGATAAATCCAAATTATTTTTAAATTCTTCCATATCTAGTATATTCCCTTTTCTAATAGCATTAGATTGAGCAATTCATACTCAAAGGATATGAAAGTCATCTTTATTTCAATCTTCGAAATATCAAATAACTGTTCTTATTTTTGAACTTCAAATGTCTATTGTTGTAATTGTATTAGATGTTCACATATTTTATTTTTAGCTTAAATTTTAATATTTTTTGTTCAAATTTTGTATACGAGTTCAAATTGCTTTAATAAGCCATTTACTTCTTTTTATGAACTTTAAATATATAGAGATTATAATTAGCATTCATAGTTAATCAAAAGAACTTATACAAGTCGTGTTAAAAAAGAAAAAAGAATAGCATTAAATATTTGCAAAAAAAACATATATATATTAAAATTAAGAGTAAGTACAATTAATAAAAAAAAAAGAAATGAAGTGATTTTACAGTATTTTTCAAGCAACAATATTAATAATATTATTAGTAAACCCTATAGTATTATTTTTTCTTGGTGAATGATTCTTAAATTTAGAAACGAAAATAAAAGTTTATACTATAATAGTAATAACTATTATAGAGTTTCTAATCATTATAACTTTAGTAAAGAGATTTTTTCATAGTCCTATTTTAAAGTTAGAACATACAATTAAAAATTTTCTAGTATGAAATCTAAAAGATACAAATCTAAATTTCAAAAAAACTATAAATCCCCATTTGAATTATAGTCTTTCATTTTTTGCAAAAACACTTAATACATTAAAAAATATAAAAGACGAATTTATACATGGTAAAGAAATAAAATGAGAAGTAGAATTAGGAAAAGAAATACAATGAAAAATGCTAACCAAAAAATTAGTAAAAGTTCCTGATTTAGATGTAATTATTAAATCAAAACCAGCCTGAGAAATCGGATGAGATTCATTTGATATTATACATGAATGAGAAAATTATTATATATATGTAGCTGATGCAACTGGTCACTGAGTATGAGCATGATTTATAATGATAATGGTAAATGCTTTGATGAGCTGATTTGCTAAAGTTTATAAAAACTGAGCAAGTATAGTTGCAAATACAAATGCTATTTTAAAACCAAGAATTAAAGCTAACTTACTTATGAGTTTACTTATGGTAAGATGGGATTCAAAAGAAAAAAGATTATATATGACATGAGCATGACATGAATATTTAATGATATACAAATATAAACTAAATAAAACTTTTAGAATAAAATCATGATGAATAGCTTTGTGAATGGTAAAAAACGCAAGTAAATTATTAAAAGAACAAGAAATAAAATTTGAAGAAAATGATATAATTGTTATGTATAGTGACGGTATTACAGAAGCTATTAATAAACCATCTAAAGACTGAACAGAACAAATGTTTTTAGAAGATAGACTTGAAGAAGTAATACAAAATTCACCAAATGTAAATGGTAAAAACTATAAATCTGCTAGAAGTGTATTTAATAATATAACTATAGAATTATCAAAATTTATGGGTTATAATCCAGTACAATTAGATGATGTAACTTTGGCTACAATTCATTATAAACCTAAAGATTTTGATGAAAATAATGATTTTCCAGAAGAAATTAAAAAAGATTATATTACTGAACGGAATTGGTAAAAAGATATTAAAAAGATAAAATTAAAACTGTAAAGTGAAAAAATAATAGCTCGCTTTACAAAAGCAATTCAAGCTGTAAAATGATTATAAATTAAAATAATTTATAATCATTTTTTTGTGGAAAAGGAAAATAAACTACTTACATTAGTTCAGCAAAGAATAGACTGAGATACCTATTGATATATTAAAAAAGAAACTGCTAAAAAAAGCACTAATAAATCTGAAGATAAACAAATATTAGAAACAGAAAAAGAATATAAAGAAGCATTAGCATATGTTAAAGATGCTATATCACCTGCATATTGGAAAAGTTATCCTAATAAATTACAAATAAATAATACATTTGTAAAAACATTTTTTGTTTATGCTTATCCTAGTTTTTTAGAATGAAATTGGTTATCACCTATTATAAATTGGGATGTTAAATTTGATATGAGTCTTTTTATTTATCCTATTGAATCTGCATTTATTCAAAAGTTTTTAAAAAAGAGATTAACTCAACTACATTCTGAAAGAAGTATGATGGCTGAAAAATGATTACTTAATGACCCTGCTATTGAAGCACAAATTCAAGATGTTGAAGAACTTAGATATAAATTAACAAGATGAGAAGAAAAATATTTTCATTTTTGATTATATTTTACAGTTTATGCTTCTAGTGAGGAAAAATTAAACAAAGTATGAAAGGATATTGAAACAATTTTAGCTGGTAGAAATGTATTACAAAAACAAAGTTATCTAAGAGCAGAACAGGCTTTTATATCAACAGGACCTTTTTGTAAAGATGAACTTTGAGTTTATAGAAATATATCTACATGATGATTATCTACAGCATTTCCTTTTACATCAAGTACACTTACTCATGATGATTGAATATTATACTGAATAAATACTCATAATAATTCATTAATTATTTTTGATAGATTTAAAACTGAAAATGCCAATATGACAGTCTTTGCTAAATCAGGTTGAGGTAAATCTTTTGCTGTAAAGCTTGAAATATTAAGAAGTTTAATGGTATGAACAGATGTAATAGTAATTGATCCAGAAAATGAATATAAAGCACTTATAGATCAAGTATGATGAAGTTATTTAGATGTATCTCTTAATTCTAATCAAAGAATAAATCCTTTTGATTTACCTCTTGGTATGAAAGATAAAGACGAAAAACCTGGTGATTTACTTAGGAATGCTGTTATTGATTTAATTGGTCTTATGTCATTGATGTTATGAAAATTAAATGCAGAAGAAGAATCAATGATAGAAAAATGACTTATGACTACATATAGTTTAAAGTGAATTACAATGGAAGATGATAATATAGAATGAAAAGATATCCCAGTAATGAAAGATTTACAAGACGTATTAGAAACTATGGATTGAGCTTCTAGTTTAGTTACTAGAATGGAAAAATATACAACTGGTATTTTTTCATGAATATTCTCAAACAAAACAAATATAGATTTATCAGAATGATTACAAGTATTTTCAGTTAGAGATTTATCAGATATGATGAGACCTATTGCGATGTATGTAGTACTTAATCATATATGGAACAAAGTAAGATCTAGTAATAAAAAAAGAATGTTAGTTATTGATGAAGCTTGGAATATCATGCAACATGATGATTCAGCTAAATTTTTATTTTGATTAGTAAAAAGAGCTAGAAAATATAATCTTTGAATTACTACTATTACCCAAGATATAGAAGATTTTATAGGTAGTAAATATTGAAAACCTATAATGACAAATTCATCTATTCAATTATTATTAAAACAATCTAGTGCTTCGATAGATGCTTTACAAAATGTATATAAACTTACTGAACAAGAAAAATATATACTTTTAAATGCAGCAGTATGACAATGACTTTTCTTTGCATGAACTGAACATGTTTGAATACAAATTGTTGCTAGTTATTATGAAGAACAAGTTATAACAACAAATCCAAATAAGTAAAAACACCTCATAATTGAGGTGTTTTATTTTAGTAGTCCTTCAAACGGATTTGGAATATCTCCAATCGTTGGTGGAACCATATCTTTAGCTTTTAATTCAGAAGCAGATTCTAATCTACTACATTTTAAAGCTTTTGCTTTTTTATTTTTGTAGTCTACAACAAAACAATTTCCATTGCTTTCATATCCATAAATAAAATCATGTTGCAAAACAGTTTTTGTTTTGTAATCTTTTTCTAAATATTTAGATGCTTTAGCTTTTGCTTTTTTGGCAACAATAATTGTTTTATTTTTAACAGTTTGTGCAGCAGACTTTACTTTTTCAGTGAAACTTTTTTCACCAACTTCAATGTTTTTGATTTCATCATCAGAATATTTACCAATCTGAGATTTCATTAACATTTTCATAGAACCACCATATGTACCATCTTTATAACCTAAGAGTGCTTTTACAACATCTTCATGAGACATTTCAGCAACAATTTTTGATTTACCCATAGCACTTTTCTCAAAGTTTTTACCATGACAACCAGTACAACTAGATGTATTAACAGCAGCATTAACTGCAACAAATGACACACACAATAAAATAAATATACCTATTCTCTTTTCCATAGGAACTCCTTTAAATCTCTATTTACTATTTGATATAGTAATAAAGTAAAAATATTGTAAATATAATTATCATAAAGTCAATAATAATTTTATTTTGACATTTCTATATTAAAGTCCATAAAATATAAAAAAAATTTGATTTTTAATCTTTTTTTTATAAAATACCTTTGCTTCTAAAATCCTCAAATACGAGGTAGTTAATATTTAGTTCTGTTTACCCGAAAATAAGCACTAAAGAATAAATACTTAACTCACAATCACAAAAATAATAATTATTAAAAAAAGAAAAATGGCTAAAGATATAAAAGGATTTATAAAATTACAAATCAATTGAGGACAAGCTAATCCAGCTCCTCCAGTAGGTCCAGCATTAGGTCAATATGGTGTACCAATTCAAGAGTTTACATCTCAATTCAATGACAGAACTAAAGATAAAATGGGTGTTAAATTACCAGTTATCATTACTGTTTACGAAGATAGAACTTTTGATTTTGTTGTTAAACAACCACCTATGTCTACTTTAGTACTTGCTAAAGCAAATCTTAAAAAAGGTTCAGGTGTTCCTCAAAAAGATAAAGTTGCTCACTTAACTTTTGATCAAATCAAAGAAGTAGCTGAAGAAAAACAAGTAGATTTAAACTCTATAGATTTAGCTGGTGCAATAAAAATTGCTCAAGGTACTGCTAGATCAGCTGGTATAACTACTGATATTGATGGTCTTACTAAAACTGAAATTGCTGCTAAATTAGCATAATTAAAAATATACTAAAAAAGAAGCAATTGCTTCTTTTTTATTTGATCCCATCGTCTAGTGGTTAGGACTCTGCCTTCTCAAGGCAGAAACCGGAGTTCAATTCTCCGTGGGATTACCAAATTTAAAAACAAGTAAAAAATAATCTCATAAGAGATTATTTTTTTGTTATTATATCTAAAATTCATAAAATTTTATTTTTAAAATCTCTAGTCGTATCTATAATTAAAGAATCTAATCATAATTGATTTATTTCATCAGTTATCATTTTTCAATACTCAGCTTTTGCCTTTGCATGTAGTAGATATTGATTTGCAGCTTCTCAATCTTTTATTTTATGAGAACTTAAAGTATCTATATAATTTTTTTGTCATTCAGATTCTTTAGAATATTCAAATTCTCTTGTTAAAATATCTGAAACATTATCTCTTACCATATATATTAAAGAAATATTATCATTTCATTTTATAGCTTCATTTACTAATTCAGGCAATAATTGAACTCAAACTATTACTTTATTAGTTTTTTCATTCAATCATTCTATTAAAGGTTTAATTTTTCTTTCAAAAACTACTTTTGATTCTTCTTTTTCAAGTTTAAGATATTCCTCTACTCATATTTTTTCTATTAAATCTATACCTTTTTCTTCTCATGAAAAAACCTTATGCATCTTAGGAAATAATTTTATTTGCTCTTCTTTACTTAAACTATCAAATAATTCTTTTCTTAATACATCTCAATGAATAATATCTTCTTCTTTTATATCTCATTTTTCAATAAGTTCATTTACTAATTCAATCTTTCAAGAATTAATACTTCATCAAATTAAATAATTCATTATTTTTATTTTAATAATATATTTATATATATATTATCATAAATTAATTATTATAACAAAAAACTTACTATTCCTAGTAAGTTTTTTTAACTTCTTTTATTTTTCTTTCTCCTAACATTTCTCTTCCCATTATCATTACTAGGTCTTTTACTTCAAAAATTACTACTTCTTCTTCAACCTCTTTGTTGTTTTTTTGGAGCTTTAATACTTTCATCTACTTCTATAGCAAATGGATGATCAGTAATTACTGGTATTTTCTTTCCTAGCATTTTTTGAACATCAAGTAAATATTCTACTTCTTCTTGCATACAAAATGAATAAGCAATTCAATCTTTTCATGCTCTTCATGTCCTTCATATACGGTGAACGTATGTTTCTGGTTCATTTGATATATCATAGTTAACCATGTACATTAAACTGTCTATATCAATACCTCTAGCTGCAATATCAGTTGCTACTAGTACCCTAGTTTCTCAAGATTTGAAATTATTTAATGCTCTTTGACGTGCATTTTGTGATTTATTACCATGAATAGCCTGAGCAATAACTCATACTTTTTCTAAATCTTTAACTACCGTATCTGCTCAACGTTTTGTTCTTGTAAAAACTAACATAGATTTAATACTTTCATCTACTAATATTTCAGCCAAAAGATGTTTTTTATTTCATTTACTTACAAAAAATACTGATTGTTTAACCGTATCAGCTGTTGAAGAAACTGGTGTTATTTCAATTTTAACTGGATTATTAAGCATTGAATCAGCTAACCCTGATATTTCTTTTGGCATAGTTGCTGAGAAGAAAAGAGTTTGTCTTTTTGTTGGTAATTTTTTTTGTACTTTTTTTACATCATTTATAAATCACATATCAAGCATTCTATCTGCCTCATCTAATGTAAATATTTCAACTTTTTTTAAATCTATATATCATTGTCCCATTAAGTCTATAAGTCTTCATGGAGTTGCTACTAATATATCTACTCATGATTTTAATTTCCTAACTTGTGAACTTTGATTTACTCAACCAAAAATAACTAAATGACGAAGTCATAATTCAGCTCAATATTGTTTAATATTATCTTCTATTTGAATAGCTAACTCACGAGTAGGAGTTAATATAAGACATTTAATAGCACGTGAAAAATTTGATAACTCCTTTTCTCTTGATAAAAGTTGTAAAATTGGAATAGCAAAAGCTGCTGTTTTACCTGTTCAAGTTTGTGCTGCACCTAATACATCTCTTCAATCTAAAATAGATGGAATAGATTTTTCCTGAATAGGAGTAGGATTTGTATACCCTTGTTTATCAAGAGCATTTAAAATTGGTTTAATTATATCTAAATCTTTGAATAGCATTAATTTTAGTGATGAAAAAATATTTTTATATTAAGAACTCGATTATATAGACAAAAACTGATTTGTCACAAGATAATAAAACAAAAAAAGACTTACTAATAAATTAGTAAGTCTTTTTTTGTAAGTATTACGCTTCAGCAGTAACTACTACATCAACAGCATTCATACCTTTTCTACCTTCTTCAAGATTGAATTCAACAGATTGACCTTCTACAAGTTCTTCTCCATCTACTCCAGAAATATGTACAAAATATTCTGTATTTGTGTCATCTTCAACGATGAACCCGAAACCTTTAGTTTCGTTAAAAAATTTTACTTTACCTGTGCTCATTGCAATTGTTGTAAAAATAATAAATTAGCAATAAGTGAAACATTTGAAGAAATAATTAAAATTATTTTTTGTGATATAACAACTTATTACCGGGATTTTATATATATTTATAATATTGTCAATCTTTTTAGCAAAAAAAGCCTATACATTCTAATTTATTTAAGAATACCTAACTTATTATCAAATCATTTTCACAATAAGTCAGTTCAAAATGATATTTTGTGAGAATTATATTTATTATTTATACTATTAATTATATTTAATAAATCATGATTAACCTCTAACTCTTTCCTGTTATTTTCAAATAAACTTAATTGTTCATTTTTTACTTCCTTTAAATTAGAAAAAATGATTCAAGTGCTTCTATAAAGCATATCAATATTATAATTTTCATTAAATAATTTTTGTATTATTTTTAATATATTTTTTCTAATAAATGTTTTTTCAGTTAAAATAGAATTAAATACATGTGTATATTTATCTTTATCTCTAAAATAAATAGAAATTTTTTTTAAACTATAATTTTTAATAGTAAATTCTTCATACAAATGGTTAAAATTCAATAATAATTGAGAATATAAAAAATCTTTATTATTAGTTATGTTTTTATTAAAACTTCTTCCTCTACTCATAGATTTTGTAATATGAGTCTTACGTAAATGAAAACAATTAACTCATGATAACTCTAACCATAAATCAGTCGCAGTTTTTCAAATAATCTTTTTTAAATATGGATATCATAAATTTATGAAATCATATACATTATCACATTTATATTTTAAAATATTTTGCATAGATTTTCATATAAAAGGAACAATGTCTAATTCTAATTCTTTATATAAATCTTTTGAATTTCATAAATCAATAAATATTCACCTAGGTTTATTTAATTTTGAAAATATTTTTGATTTAATTCTAGTTGTACTTACACCTATACTGACAGGGACTCATACATTTTTTATAATATCATTTTGTAATTTTAAAATATATTTTTCCAAAGATAACTTATTTAATTCTGCTAGTCATGTAACTTCACAAAAAGCTTCATCTATAGAAAAAGGTTCTATACTTAAAGTGTTTTTTTCTAAATAATTCATAAGTTTAGATGAAACTAAACTATAAAAATTATGATCTGATTTTAAAAATATTCACTTCCCTTTTAATATTTCTTCTGCTTGCCAAACTGGAGTTCATGTTTTTATTCATAAATCTTTAGTTTTATAATTACAAGCTAAAACTATTTCACTTCATACAAGTACATATTTATTTTTTAAAGAAGGATTTCTAAAAATCTCACACTCAGCAAAAAAACTATCACAATCAACATGAATAAATATTTTCTTTGAAGTTTTAAATCTCATTTTTTAAATATATACAAAATATATACTTTATAATAAGTACATATTTAAAAAATCAAAATTTAATAAATTTATTTATAATCTTTCATTTTAATAAAAACAAAAAAAAGTGCTAAACAAAATAATATACTTGAGACTACATAAGGTAATCAAATCCATTTCATATATAAAGCTCATGCAAGAAATGGTCATATAATGTTACCTAAACTAATCATTGAAGCATTTATACCTAATAATTTTCATACATGATTAGCTCAAAGTTTTGAATGCATTGAAGCAATTGTAGGATTTATTGTTCAATATCATACTGGAAACATAAATACAATAAAAAATATTGCCCGAAAATAGGTATTAACAGAAAATAATAAAAATCATACAATTAAGAATAATAAACCAAAAATAATCATTTCTGGAGGAGATAACCATTTTCTAACATATTTAAGTATTTTTGATTGATATATGATTGCTATTATTCATATAAATCAGAATATATATCAAATATGTTCTGGTTCAAAAGAAAATCTATTTTTCATAACTAATGGCATAGTCGATTGCATAGCAGAAAAACCTATAGCAACAATAAAAGAAATAGATAATAACATTATTATCAAAGGATTCATTATATTAAATTTATACTCTTTAATAATATTTGTTTTCTTTATTTTAACATTAGGTAACAAAAATATAACTAATAATAAATTTAAAAAAGCAATAAATCATGAAGCAAATCAAATAATATTTAAATTATTTCACAAACTAGATAAAAATCCTCAAAATACAGGTCATACAAGAAATCATACTCAAAACATTGCTCATATTAGTCACATATTTTGAATTCTATTATCATTATTAGATATATCAGAAATATAGGCTTGTCATACTGCAAATCAACTAGCTCATAATCAACCTATAAATCTTGCTAATCAAAAAATAAGTAAACTAGGACTCAATGCAAAAATTAAATATCAAATAATATTTAATCAAATTGTAAATTCTAAAACTCTATTCCTTCAAAGTTTATCTGATAATTTTCAAAAAATAAGTCATCAAAAAAACATTCAAAGAGCAAAAATCGCATAAGTTGCTCATACATAAAATTCAGAGAATCAATATCATTCAATTATAAATGGTAGTACTGGTATAACAATTCAAAGTCCTACAACATCTAAAAAAACTGTTATAAGTATTATTAAAAGTGGCTTATCTATCTTTTTTATCATCAATTTCTATTTTTATAAATTTAGATTAATAGTTTATATAAATAAAAATAATTATCAAAAAAGAATAATATTACTATTACTCTTTTACAAATACATAAGTACTATCTAATCTAGAATCAAATTCTCATTTTTTTCTCTTTATTTCAATAATTTTTTCTATAAATTTTTGTCAATTAAATGGTTCTTCTAAACCTGTATCTGTATTTATCTTTCATACTACTTTATATCAATTTTTCAAAAGCATATAAATATTTGAAACTATTTTTTCACTACTTTTAGATAAAATTTCATCTATACTATTCTTAACTCTAAAAATTTCATTTCAAATTCATCTTCATTTAAATTCATCTATTATTTCCATAGCTAAATGTTCTGATGTCTTATAATTTCAATCTACAAAATCTTCATTTGAGAGTATTCATATAGGATAATATTTTTTTCATTCATAATTTAATTCATTATCTAATAAGTCTTTCAAAACATATTTTTTATAATCAATATTATTAATACTATCACTATTAACAACTACCAAAATAGTAGATTTTTCTTTTCAAAAAACTACTGTTTTAATATCATCATCACTTGTATCTAACCAAATACTATCTTTTGTATTTTTATATTTAGTTATTAATTCTTTTGAACCATCTATAACTAATTTTTCTTTATTCATTTTTTTATTAAATTTTTTCTAAAATTAATATAGTATTTTCATTTCTTCATTCTAAACTTATATGTTTTTCTTCTATTTTAAACTCTGTATTAGATAATTTAAATTTTGTAACATCTATAATTCAAGCTTCAGTTATATATACTTTTCATCATATTTTTAATAATTTATAAGCTTTCTCTAAAAGAATATATGGATTTACAGGAATTTTTGTAATCGTATGATTTATAAAAATATAATCTATAGATTCATCTTCTAAATCTATTTCTTCTCAGGTAATAGGTAAAATATTTATATCTGCTCAATCTAAATTTACTTTATCTGTTCAATCTAATTTTTCCCATTTTCTAAGTCATGATAATATAAAATTAAACTCCTCATTTAGTTTATAATAATAATCTTGATTTTCTCATTTTTTATAAGCATCATAATTATGATCATCAAATTTTTTTATCAAACTATAAATTTTATCTTTATTTCTAAAAATTTCTCTTTGTACATCAAAAGAATAAATTGGATCAACAATGTTTAATTCTGTTCTTATTCACTCTAATAAAAAAGGTAATTCAGTAAAACCTCATCAAATATCTATTACTTTTTTTCACTCTAAATCTTTAAAATCAATTCACTGTTTTTTTAGTAAAGTATTTATAGATAGATTTATAGCAGTATTATCTCTAGGCTTATCTTTAATATTTTTAGGATTAACTAGTTCTCAACTTAATACTTGATCAATATGTTTTTGAGTAAAAGATCAATTTTTATTTTCTAAAACATTTCTTTTTTTCTTTTTATCAAAAATATCTCATAATATTTTTATGCTATTTGACATAATATATAAATAATAATTAAAATTTTCAGACTAATTTAGGTAATTTTTTCTTAATAAATCTATTTACTAAATTTTTATACGAACCTCATTTTGCATTTTTTTCTATTGGTGTAACTGATGAAGCTCAATTTATTTTTGATAACATAAAATTAAGTGATTTTCATTCATCCAATTTTCATAATTTTCATCTTCTAAGTCATACTTCTGTTACTCAAGATAAAACTGGTCATCTATCCATTAAATTATTTCATCATACCTGCAAAGTAGAACCATAAAATAAATTATCATCTAAAACTAATTGTAATTTTTTATTTTCTGATTTATTTAATTCTAGATATTCATTTGCATTTGATACTCTTTTTAAATTTCTATTATGATATGCCGACATAGAAACTAAATTTATATTTAAATTCTCTTCATTTTTATCATAAAATCTAGTCAAAACATATTTCATAAAATATGGCATTTCAATCCCTCAATAAAGCATTCAATTAATATCTATATTTTCTATATCATCTGGAATATTTTTAGCAATATTAAATGATGCAAAAATTTGTTTTATAGGATTGTCTTCTTCCCTAATAATTCTAAGTAAATTTCAAATAAACTTATTATTTGTTTTTGTAATAAATTTTTTAGTTCATTTTATATCTGTTTGCTTTCAGTTTGATTCTTTATTTTCCAAATCAGAAATAATTGTTTTTTGTAATTCAAAAGAATTTTTAAAAAAATCTTTTAAATAATCAAAAATATTATCATCTAAACTTTCTCAAAAATTTATTTCATTATCATTTTCTATCCCTAATAATATATCAGAAAAATTATTAATAGTATTTTCTAATTCACTATTTAAGTTTTTTATATATTCATTACTATCATTTAATTTATTATAAACATAATATTTATCAAAATTTCTAGATGCTAAATTTCAAACATGTTTAGCAAGTTTATCTTTATCAGACATAAGAATAATTATATTTTGATAAAAATATAATACATTTTTATAATGTTCTAATAATATTAAAAATACTTCTTTCTCTGACTTATCTAAATCATTAATACTTATTCATTCAAATTCAGATAATGCATTTCTAATATCTAAAAAATACTGTTTTATATTATTAAAATATATTTCTGGATGTAGGTTATAATTTATAGTTCAATCAGTATCAAATCAATCTAAATTAAAATAATATCCATATCAACGAGAATCATATCAATTATCAGTTTCTTTTACAGAATCACTAGAAAAAAAGTTTTTAATACTTTCTTTTCATAATCAATCAACTACTATTTTAGAAATACTTAAACCTCAAGAAAAATCTAGTTTTCATAAAAAATCTAGATTATATTTATCTTCTAATAATTTTAATAAATCATTATTTCTTGAAGAAATTTCTAATCATATGCTTCTAAACATTTCTAAAATTTTTTCTTCAGCATGTAATCAATAATTTTCATGAATAATTTCCTCTATTTTACTTTTGTATTCATAATAAATTACATTAACATCATCAGATAAAAACTTTATATTTGTAGAATTTCATTGTATTTTTTCAATGTCTTTCATTTTATTTTTGTTTTTATATTTATTATCTTAATTTTATCATTTTTTAAGAAATAAATCAAAAACGAACAAATAAAAAAGGTATTATATTTAAATAATACCTTTTTTCATATTTTATAATCCTTTCATACTTAATTGAATCTTCCCTGTTTTTTCATCTATACCTGTAACTTTTACTTTTACAGATTGTCATACTTCAACAAATTCTTTTGGATCAGATACAAATTTATCAGCTATTTGAGAAACATGTACTAAACCATCATTTTTCATACCAATATCTACAAAAGCTCAAAAAGCAACTACATTTCTAATAACACCATCAACTACATCTCATTCCTTGATTTCAACACTTCATTTTTTAATAGCTTTTTTATGAGTAGAATTAACTCTTTTTTCTTCTCATATACTTTCATATGAAGAAACTATAAATTCCAAAGTAGAAACAGCTACATCAGGATATATTTCAGTTAAGGCTTCTTTATTTTCATTAAAATCAGATGGTCAAATATCATTTTCTAACATATATTTAGTTAACTCATATTGATCTGGATGAATATCTGTATTATCTAATTTTTCATCACTTTCAGGTACTCTTAGAAATCAAATAGCTAATTCATAAATCTTATCTGATAATTGTTTTTTTAAATGAACTCTAGATTTATATGGTCTATCATTATATATTTTTTTTGCAGTTCTTTTATCTATACCAGAAATATGATTTAATACATAACTTGAAGCAGTATTTACATTTATTCATACTTCATTTACTACATCTTCGACTACATTACCAAGTTTTTCTTCTAATTTTTTTTCTGGCATATCATGTTGATACATACCTACTCATATACTTCAAACTGGAACTTTTACTAGTTCAGATAATGGATCAATAAATCTTCTACCAATAGAAACAGTTCATCTATCAAGAGAATCTAAATCTGGAAATTCTTCTTTTGCTATTTTACTAGCTGAATAAACAGAAGCTCCAGATTCATTTACTATAAATATTTCTATATCTGAAAAACTCTGAATCATTTCAACTGTTTCATTTACTCAGGTACCATTTCAAACTATAATAACACCAGGTTTATCTTTAGTTATAATTGTCTTTAATTTTGAAATACTTAAATCTTTTTGGTGTAAAAATATTTTATCAAATTTTAATGGATTTCATAATTCATCTAATACAGCCATTTTACAACCTGCTTTAAATCCTGGATCAATAGCTAATATTTTTTTACCATACTCTGCTTTTGTCATAAGTAATGATGAAAGATTTTGTTTAAAAGTATCTATAGCATCATCTTCTCATATTTCAGATAATATTCATCTTAATTCAGTTTCTACAGATTTAAATAATGTATCATAACCTTCTTTGAAAGCTTTTTCTAAAATATCAATAAAAGGAACTCTTATATTTAGTAATCTAGCATAATGAAAAGCTAAACCCTCATATGTTTTTTCTGATTTTTCTAACTTTATAGATAATATTTTTAAATTTTCTCATCTATTTAATGCTAAAATCTGATAAGGTTTTAAATATGATATTCTTTGATTGAAATCAGAATATATATCAAATTTAGAAATTTGACCTTTATCTTTATCATTTAATTTATCTAATGCTTTTTCAGTTTTTACTTTTGAAATAATATTACCGTATTTTTGTAAAGTTTCTATTAAATCAGCTCTTAAATCTGCATTTGCTGAAATTTCTGCTGCAATAATAAATATACAACCTTCTAATATTTCTTCCTCACTATATTTAGATAATAATTCATCAGGAATATTAAAATCTTTATTTAATTTAATCATATCAGCAACAACTTGAAATCCTTTTTCAATAGCTATCATTGCCTTAGTTTTTTTCTTACTCTTATATGGCTTATATATTTCTTCTACTTCCTTCAAAGTTTTAGCTTTTAATATATTAGCCATTAACTCATCAGTCATTTTTCACATTGACTCTATTCAATTTACAGCTGTTTGTTTGGCTTTATGAAGTTTTTCAGTTTTATCTCTAAGTTCTATAATATCTCTAATATTATCTTCATCTAAATTCCCTGTTCTCTCCTTTCTATATCTAGCTATAAAAGGTACAGTAGCTCATTCTGCTATAAGATCTAAAACAACTTCTACTTGAAAAGTTTTAAAATTTAATCATTTAGACACAACTTCAATATAGTTTGGTAATTCTAAAATAGTTCATTCAAATTCATCTTCATTAGAAATTTCTTCTAAAATATTTTCTTCAGCCATTATTTTTAGTTAAATATATATTATATTTATAATATATATTTAGATTTTTTTGCAAATTTAAAACCGAGCAGTAGCTCGGTTTTTTAGTTCTGGTTTTTTAAAACTCTTCCTCTTTTCTCAGAAAAAATTTTTCTATAAAATAAAACTTTTGAGTTCCATTTATTAGAAAAGATAAGTTTTTTACCACCTTTTTTGTTATTAAAATTTATATCACCATACATATAGTTTGGCAATCTAACATAATTAACACTTAAAACACTAATATGTTTCAACATTTTATCTCCTTTTATTTGGTTTTTGTTTTTAAGCTAAAAATTAGTATATATTTTCATAATTTAATACTCCATATAAACGAATTTGCCCCTGACATATATTTTTAAATTTTTCATATGTTTTAGGAGTAATTTGGATAATGTTAGTATATTTTTTATGAAAAGCATTATGGCATTTTAAACATAGACAAACTCCATTGTCATATTGATATGCTAATGATTTATGTAATGTTTTTGACCATAAATGATGAGCAGATAATTTTTCAGTTTCTCCACAAACATCACACTTGCCAACTTTTTTCACTTCCTGAGCCCAGTTATAAAGCTTTCGTTCATCAAAATGATATATATCTTGCAATAAAAAATAATTTTCTTTTAAATTAATCACTACTTTTGATATATTATTTATCTTCTCTAATCTCCTATCTTTTCTATCAGATTCAAGAGTAGAAAGTAATAAATTCAAGTTTTTAAACAAATTTTTTGCCTTATTTAATTGTATTATTTTTCTATTATTCAAAACTTTCCCTCCTTTTCTAATAAGTTTTCTAATAAGCTTATATAATATATATAAATATATAAAATAGTCAATAGTCTTTTCTCTATGTTTATTATTTTTCTATATCATAATAATAAATAAGTAAAAATTTTATTAAAATTTTATCTATATCATTTATATTTTCTATATCTTGAACCATCTCTAAAGCCTGACTACTGCTTATTCAATCATAATCTAATGCTGAAATAATAGGTCATAATTCATCAAAATATTTTTTATTTAATTCAATAACTTCTTCATATGTAAATCCTTCTCACTGAAGTTTATTTAACATTTTCAAAGTAAATAAATCTTCTTTTGTTTGCTCATTATTAACAATAGGTTTAACTATATCTAATTGCTCATCTATTCAATTTCTATATATAAATTTTTCTCACATAATTTTTAAATTATTAATCAGAAGTAATAATAATTACTCTATTTATTTCTAAATCAATTTCTACAGTCTTTCAAAATTTATAAGAAAGTTCCGAATTAATCTTATCTAGTATTGAAATTAAATTTGTATGTTCAGGAATTTTTATAATAGCATCAACAATTATCTTATCCTCTTTAATGCTTCTAATATCAATATTTGAAATATTAAAATTTTGTGTTTCTAATCATATTTCATATGTTAAAATTCATCTAATCTCATCAGAAATTTTATTTTCATTTCTAATAGTAATAAACGTAGACACAAGAGGTATCAATATTATGATAATAGATATAACAACGAATGTTAATCTTTTAAACATATATTTTTGTTGTTTTTCTATATGTGGAGTAAATCAATATAACCAAAAGAAAATTGTACTAACTATAATAATAGCAACTAAATTGGTAAGAAATAACATCATTGCTCAAATAGCTAAATCAAAATTTAAAACAGCTAAAGCAATTCAAACAACTACCAAAGGTGGCATTAATGAAGCAGCCATTGCAACTCATGCAATAGATTCTCAAAGTCTAGTAAATCTAAGTGACATAACAGCAACCATTGCAGAAAATATAGCAATAAAAAAATCTATTACATTTGGTGAACTACGTGCAATTATTTCTTGTGTAGCAATATTTACTCATGCTATATATGAAACTAAAGCTCACATCAAAATTGAAAGTACAATAGAATAAAATAGAACTTTAAAAGCTATAGCAAAAAACTTTTGTGTTCACCTAGCAATAGCAAAAGCAACTCAATTTATTGGTCTAAGTAATGGTGCAATAAGCATAGCTCATATAACAACCGCAACTGAATTTTGTAATAATCAAAGTGCAGCTATTAGACTAGATAATATAATCTCAATCCAATATAATTTATCTCAAAGAGAATCACTTTTAACCTTTAGTGCAATCAATTCTTTTTGATCATTTTCCATTGATAAAAATTCTATTTTATCAAAAAAATTAGCAACTTTTTCTTCTTTAGTTAACTCATTTTTAATTCATGTATCCTTTTTTTCAGCTTCTTCTTTTTTTAGAATTTCTTTTACTTCTTGTTTAATTTCTTTCTTCTCAGCTTTTGTTAACTCTTCTTTTTTTATAGGAATATCTTTTAATTCATTTTCAGCCATTAAACTTATTATAAGCAATATATTAATACTATAATATCATATAAATAAATATAAAACAAAAATTAAGCAAGCTAAAATTTTTGCATTATATATCAAAATGTATTAGAATATATAAGTTAATAATGTTTATATTTATAAAAATAAAAAATGGCTACAAAAACAAAACAGTTAGAAAAACAAGAAAATAAAAAAGTAATACTATCTGCTGCTGATACACAAGAAATTGAACAAACTTTTTCTGAAGCTTCTGATTTTAGAAGTATTTGAGAAAAAATAACTGCACCTTTAGATGATATTATTTCACAAACTGCAAAAGTTATAGATGCTGATCCTATAATGAATGTAAGTAAAGAACTTAAAGAAATGAATGGTAGTGTTCAAGAAGTTTATAAAGATATCATTGATAATGATGGTACTTTTATGAAAATAATGAAATCTATCCCTTTAATTGGAAATATTGCAACAGCTGTTGATTCTAAAATAGATGAAGCTAAATTTAATATGAAAGGATTAGAATGAAAAATAAATATTATTTTTTCAGGTTTTGATCAATCATATAAATCAATTAATACATCAATTGATATGCAAAAAAATTTTGTTGATGGTATAGATGCAAATCTTGATAAAGTAGTAGCATATAAAGACTATATTGAAACTAAAATTGAAGAATTCAAAAAAAGACTTGAAGAAACTACAGATGAAGATGAAAAAATGAAACTTGGTATGTTTATTTCAAATGTAGAATATTTTCAATCTAATCTAATTGTACTTATTGGTAATCTAGATATGGCTAGAAAAAGATTATTAATGAGACTTGATTCAGCAAGTAAATTATCACTTGCTATGAATTCAAGTAGACCAATTTTTAAAACTCTACTTTCAACTGCATTAATTGAAACTTCTAGTCAAAAAGCACTTGATGCATCTATGGCTGCAATGAATGTAATGGGTTCTACAATTGATAAAATGTCATCTGAACTTACAGATAAAGCTATTGAATCATCTAAAAAAGCTGAAGAAATGGCAGCTAAACCAGTACTATCTTCTACTATATTTATAGAAAATGTTACTAAACTTAAAAATCACTTTGAAGAAATTGATAATTATAGAAAACAAATAAAAATAGAAGCTAAAGCTGAACAAAAATTATTTGAAGAAGCTAAAGTAAAATTAGAAAATATCAAAGTTATGTCTAAAGAACAAAATGAAGAATTAGCTAAAGAATTAAATAAATAATATGCTTACTAAAACAAAAAAAATACAAGAAAAAAATAATGATTTGAAAACAAATCATTATTTTTCTATTCCTGAAAAAATACAAGAAAAAATAAGTGAAAGATGATTTGCTTTATATAATTGGATTTGAGAACAAGATGTAAAACAAAGTATAGAAAGAGATTTTTTAAAACTTTTAAATAATCTATGAGTAGCATGAGCATTAATATTAATAATACCAACTGTTATATTATTATATATGAAAAGTCCTTTTGCTTATGCCTTTTTCTGATGAATTTTATTAATAATAAATCTATTATTTTTTATATATCTTACATTTATAGCCATAAAAAGATCTTCAATTCTTAGAAAAAATTCTCATATATTAATAACCGATACAGCAGTATCAATAAATTGAAAAATAAAAAATATAAAAGAAAATAAAATTTATTCTAATGAAAATTTAAGTAAAATATCAAATCTGTTTGAAGAACCATTATTTTCAGAATCAAATATACATAAATCTAAAAAATGATTTACAAAAGAAGTTATGAATAAATTAACTTCGTGATATTGAAAAATATTTAAAATGTGATCATGAAGAAGTAGAAATTCATGACAATTAATATTATTATTAGTAGCATTATATACAGCATATGTTGTTTCGTTATGATTAATTTATTTTGTATGAATTATTTTTATATGGATTTTTTGAAATATATTAAGCTATATTAATAAACAAATTTTAATAACAACTGGTCATGAAATAACTACTATAAACAATTATTTTGAAAAAATAGAAAAAAATTCAAATAATTTAGTAAAAGAAAAAAATGAATTAACTACACTTTTAAATCAAGCTAGTGATAATAATTGGAAAGATAGTTTATTGATAAAAATTAATAATTGAATAAAAAAAATAAATAAAAATGCATCAAATGCTGTTGATTCTAGTTTAAATTTAAAAGACGTAATTAATAAATCTAAATATAAAAAAATGTTTAATTTTAGTATTTATAATTCATGGATTAAAAAACAAATATACATTCCCCTATCTGAAATACTAAAATTACTAGAAAAAAATTTAAATTCTTTAAAATTAAATTTAGAAAATATAGAAAAAGAAATTTTAAAAACAACTGATGAATCATTTAAATGACCATTAGTCGCAAGTAAAACAAGAACTCAAATACAAATACAAAATCTAGAGAAACATATTTTATGAATAAAACATTATATAGATAAATTGAAATAATATATGGATAAAAATAAAATAAAAATTATAAAACTTTCTGAAAATAAAATACTATCTTTTATAAGTTTTTTAGTATTAAAATTTGCTTCTTATTCATTTTTTACTCCTTTTATATTTTTATTATGAGTTGATCTAATATTTTTATTATTAATTATTCAAACAAGCTGAGTAATAGACATAAAAAGTTTCTTTGAATCATTATGAAATTTTTTATATAATATATTTTGAGAAAGATTAAATGAATGGACACAAGATATTAATACAACTAAACATTACGATGAAAATGATTTAAAAAATTTTATTTGGAATATTTTATTTTATATATCTATAATATTTTGAATGATTAATTATATATTTAATAAAATTTTTAAAAAAGATATAAAAATTAATATACTAAAAATAATCAAATATATAATAATTTTTTCTTACTTTATATATATCTCTTTTTTCTATTTTATTCCCCACGACTTTTCAATTTTTTGAATAATAATATGATTAATACCATTATTATTATACGTATATTTTTCTTCATTTATAGCTATAAAATTTAATAAGTGGGCAAACATAATATTTAATTGAACTTTTAATAATAATACTTCTTTAAATAAATAAACATGACTAAACAAACATGATTTGATGCTTTCTTTGATGCAGTAACTTCATCTAAAGAACTAAAAAATATAGTAGAAAAAGATTGGGCTTGAGATTTTAAAAAAAATCTTACTGATATGGAAAAAGAAATTAAAAAAGCTTCTGAAATAACAAGCTCTTTTAAAGATACTTTTTCTACTCCTGAAGCGATCGAAGCATGAAAAAATTATACTCCAAGTAATAAACCATATATAAATAAAACAGCTGATGAACAAGATGAAAAACCTAATCCAATAAATATAAAATATTTTGAAAATAAAAATCCCAAAACTTTTGGTTTTGCTTGAGTAGCTTGAATGGATGAATTAAAAGAAAACTTAAGAGAAAATTTCATTAAACCTCTTAAGTTTAAATTTTTAGTTGAAAAACTTGAAAAAGAAAAATGAGAAACTAGTGAAAAAGAAGCAATGTATAAGCAAATACATGAAGCTTATAAAAAGTTTAATGTAAGTATTCCAACTGGTATGTTATTTTATGGTCCTCCTGGAACTGGTAAAACATTTATTACAAAAAAATTAGCTCAAGAACTATGAGCAGGACTTATTAAAAAATCAGTTTGAGAATTTGGTTCTAGTTATATACATGCTACAAGTAAAAATATTAGAGATTTCTTTACACAAGCTAAAGAAGCATCTGAAAAATGACCTATAATATTATTTTTAGATGAAATTGATTCTCTAGTTTCAAAAAGATGACAAAATGTAGATTGAAATAAAGCTGAAGAGGTATCACAATTTTTACAAGAATTCAATGCTTTAGATGAGGCTCCAAACCTGATAGTTATAGCTGCAACGAATAGACCTGACCATTTAGATAGTGCTATACTAAGATCTGGAAGACTTGATAAAAAAATATATTTATGACCACCTGATTTTCAAGCTAGAAAAGAACTATTTCAGATATTTATAGAAAAAGAAAATAAACCACATCAAAAATTAGATTATGATAAATTAGCCAAATTAACTGACTGATATGTAGCTGCAGATTTAGAAGCAATAAGTGATGAAGTTTCTCGTGATGCTAGCCAATCAATTTTAGACTTAGCTAATAATATAGATAGTCTAGATCCAAAAACTTTAAAAGAAAAGTTAAAAAATAGTGTTATTACTATGGAACTTTTAGAAAAAGCTATTTCTGAAACTACTCCCTCTACTAAATTTGTAGATATGAGTATATTTGATGAGTGGATAGAAGAAGATAAAAAAGAACAAAAAAATATCAGAGTTTAAACTCTGATATTTTTTTGTTTAATCTTTTTTTAATAATTCATATATATCTTTAAAATTATCAATATCTTTTAATAACATTTCAACTCTTCAACTTCATAGGGTATAAATTTTCACTATACCATTTTTAAATATTTTATTTATAAATCCTTGATTTTTTTCAATAAAATTAAATTTACTATAAAGGATAGATTGTCTTCTTTTATAAATAATTCATGATCAAAACAATACTCTATCTTTTTCAAAATTATAATATTTTACTTTTATAATCCATATAACTAATCAAATAATAATCAGAAAAAATATTGATAAAGCAATTCAAACAATTAAATCAATTCATAATGATACTGCTCAAATAATGATAGCTAAAATACTAATTAAGAAAATAGAATTTCACACATCTTGTTTAGATTTAGTTAATAAATTAGTATCAATTTTACTTTCATTTAATATATTATCAAAATATGAATGTGTATCAAATACATTTGATACAAATGGTATTTTTACAGAATTAGAAATTATTGAAAATCATTTTTTTCATTTAGTTTCTACTGATTGTTCTCATGAAACATTAAAAATTAATGTTCATGTATTCGTTAATGGATATTTCATTGATTTCATTCATTTAATATTTCTAAACATTATATAGTATTTAGAAACAAAAAATATTCCAGAAATAGATTCAATATAATCATTAGAAATATGTTGTATAAATCTAGAAGATTTATAATAAAATATTTTATAAATAAATATTAATATAAAAATTACAAAGAAAGGTATTAATCCTAATAATACGAAAACTAAATTAATTTCATTAATGAATATTGAAACTAGTATTAGTACAAAAAATAATAATATGAAAAATAAAGTTGCTCAAATATTAGACTTTATATAATTGATAAAACTAAAATTTATCGGTAAAGACTTTTTATCTTCTTCTAATTTAACTCATACTTTTGCTAAAATATTTTTTTCTAAGTCTTCTGATTTTTTAATATTAGAAAATGTTATATTTGAACTCGAACCAATAGACCAAAATGATATACTACAAGTTCATAGTAACTTATCAAGTAAAGATTCTTTAATAATTACTCAAGTTATTTTTTCAACACTAAATGAATTATGTTTTTTACTTAAAAACTCAAACTTTTTTTCTATACTAGATTCTTCTACTAAAAATGTAGTAAATTTTACTCTTATAATTTGGATAATAATTACTGCTACAAATGCAGGTGGAAAAACTATTGATGGTAATGTAAGAATTAATGATTTAAGCATACTCATCTTATATTCTCACTTAAAACTTTTATCATAATCTAATGGTTTTTCAATTTTATCTTTAAATCATATTAAACTATTTATACTTTTTTCTTCTCATTTTAAAACATCTTTTTCTCACATTATAATATTATCCTTAAGATATTTTATATTTTTCATCATTTGTTCTCAATCTAACATATTTTTGAATGAAACCTTATTATTAGATCATTCAGAACTAACAACTACATCATGTAATCAAAATATTTTTGAGAAAAAACTTTGTGTATTTTCAGTATCTGCTACTGATTCCATAGGAAGAAATGCATAATGTTTAGTTAGAAATCATTCTGTATAAAAAATAGAATCTGTATAAACATCATATTGTCTTCTTTTTAAATCTAAATAAGAAACTATTATTATTAATACCATTACTATTATAAATAATATAGTTGGTAAAATAATTAATATTCAACCTGATGTGATACTTCAATTAGATAGTTCTGTAATTAAATTTCAAAATAAAACAAATACTATGAAAAAATTAGCAATTATTTTTCAAAAAATTTCTCATACTATTCATAACCAATGTGGTTTTGCAGTTTGCACTAATTTATCTTTTAATAAATGGAAACCATTCTTTCTCATTCTAACTTGAACATTATCGTAAATATCCATTGTAGAATCAATATTTCTTAGATAAATTGCTGAATTATCACTTCAAGCAGTCTTTATTCTTAAATTTCAAGTTCAAAATATTTTATATTGGATAAATCATAAAATTGATCTAACTTCAGTAATTTTATCTAATTGTACTTCAATAGAGTTATCAGAGAATAAATTTCAATAATTATAAATTATCTTTCTATCACTTAGTATGTATTCCTCTTTTTTAAATTTAATATTGAACCAATAATAAATAGCTGCTGTAAATCATAGTAATAATAATCAAATTCACATATTCATAAAAAATGCTATTATAGTTATTATAGAAAATAATAATATTGGACTTCCAAGCAATATATAACTTTTTTTATTAGGCTTAATAACAATATCATCTTCTTTTTCAATAGATTTATTTTCTTCTTTTATTACTTTATCATCTTTTATTTCCTCCGATTTAGATTCTATTATCTCCTTTCCCTCTTGCACTTCTATTTTCTCTTCATTTTTAATTTCATCTTTTTCTTCAATTTCTATATCATCATTTTTAGAAAAATCTAATACAAATATATTTCAACATTCAGAACATTTAACTTTTTTTCATTCCAATTTAGAATCTATTTCATATTCTTTATTACATTTAGGACAATTTATTTTAGCCATATTAATTATTTAAGTATAAATCCATTAAATAATAACATTCTTTTCATTAATGTACAAAATAATATATAATAATATAAATTATTATTTATATTAATGTATATGGAAAAAATTACACTACCTATTGAAAAAGATCATGATGATACTATTAAACCCTGAAATCCAGATTTTTGATGGTTATTTAAAATGTTAATTATTATAATTCCATTTATTATTATTTCATATTTATTATTCTATTTATTTGCATATTTTATTATATGAAATATTACTATTCAAAAAGAAAGAGAATTATTTGGTGATATTAATAATAAAAACACTATTTTTTATATAAATAATAAATTAAAAAATAAAATACCTAATAATACATTAGATAAAATAAATATATATTTAGAAGATAATGAAGAAATAAATGCTTATGCTGTAATTTGATGAAATATTATAATTACTACATCTTTATTGGATAATATAAAATATGAAGAAGAAATAATATTTATAATATGACATGAAATACAACATATAAAAAATAGAGATGTATTAAAAAATTTATTAACTGACATACCATTTTATTTAACACTACAATTTATGTGATTTAATGTAAATAATCAAATATTATCTACAACAAATAACTATCCAAATAAATATACTGAGTTAAGTGCTGATAATTGATGAATTAAATTAATTAATGATATGTGACTAAATTTAAAATGTAGTACATATTTCTTTGAAAAAGATAATGATAAATTTAATACTTATAAACAATTTTTATCAGACCACCCAACTAACATTAATAGAATTAAAAATATTAATAAACAAAATTTAAATACAAATAAAAAATGTAACTTATTTAATTATAAAAAAGATTAAAGTTTAACTAAACTCTAATCTTTTTTATAACATTACTTTAGCATCATCAACAAAATAATTTGTTTTACACCCAGGACAACCTAAATAATACCTATAGTAGAAACTTTTATTTTTTTTATTTATCTTTTTAGGGATCTTTTTTTCTACTTTTGTTCCACATTTTCTACAAGCTTGTCATTCTGCTGTTATCTTTATACTTTTATCATTATTTTCATTTAGTACTTTTCTTATTTCTGATTCATTATCTAAAGCTTCTACATCTTTTTTAACATTTTCAACATTAGAATAAGATTGATTTTTTAATATTTGTTCAGTTGCTAATTCATCACATCTTTCATTTTCCTCATGACCATTATGTCATCTTACCCAGTTAAACTTTACTTCATGTTGTTCAACTATATTTAATAATCTTTCCCATAAATCTGCATTTAATACTTTGTCAGAACTATTCCTCATCCAATTATTTTCTTTCCAATTTATTGCCCATCATTTATCAATTCAATTAACTACATAACTTGAATCTGTATAAAGATTTACTTTTGATTTTGTTTTAAGTTTTTCAAGTCCAATAATAGCCCCAGTTAATTCCATTCTATTATTTGTAGAATATTCTTCAAATCAAGAAAATTCCTTAATATTTCATTTATATTTCATTACTACTCCATATCAACCCACTCAAGGATTTGGTCTAGCTCATCAATCTGAATATATATCTACTTTAGGTAATTTCATTTTTTTCTTTATTTTTTATTAAAACTTAGTTTTTAGTTTAACAAAAAAGTATTAGAGTGCAAACCCTAATATTTTTATTTTTTAAATGATATAAAATTTCTTCTATTTAATATATATTTACTTCTTCTAGGATTTTTTGGGCTAATATAAAATAAGTGTGCTAAAAATCTATAAATTTCTTTCATAAAGCCACAAAGAAACGAACGAAATTAACCTATCTTTTCTAAGTCATCTGTGTCTAAAAATATGACCATCTAAAACTC
>JALSMB010000055.1 GCA_026988025.1 Candidatus Altimarinota bacterium
CATATTTTTAATCTATTTAATCCTATTTTTTATACTAAAAGTAGCACACTTATTTTACATTATCCCACAAAAAATAGCACCAACTCAGGAAGAGTTAATGCTATTTCAGTTAATTGTATCAAATGGTCGGAAACGCAAGACTCGAACTTACAACCCCGCGTTCCCAAAACGCGTGCGCTACCAATTGCGCCAGTTTCCGAAAAATTAAAGCTGCTGTTTACATGAAACAAACAGCTTTAAGTTTTATTTTAAATGGTGGGAGTAGATGGAGTTGAACCATCGACCTCACGATTATCAGTCGTGCGCTCTAACCAACTGAGCTATACTCCCGTAGTATAAAATAAAGGTAGAGAGTAGTAATACTTCCTACCTTTATTGCAAATTTTTAAATGGAGCGGGCAATGAGACTCGAACTCACAACCCTCTGCTTGGAAGGCAGATGCTCTAGCCAATTGAGCTATGCCCGCGTAAATCACTTCCTAACTTGCGAGACATATTCTATTAAAAATAATATATAAGTCAAAACTTTTTTTACAAAAAAATAAATAGCTAAATTGTACTATTTATTTTCTTGGATTTCATATGACTTTAAGGTATTTTTCATTAATAATGCTACTGTTAATGTTCATACTCACCCTGGAACAGGAGTTATTTTATGTCATGCATTATCTATTTCTTTTGTTTCAGCATCTCAATATATTTTATTATCAATAACTGTAAATCATACATCTATTATTAAACTTCATTTTTTAAGCATATTTTCTTTTAAAAGTCCCGGTTGTCATGTTGCTACTATTACAATATCAGCTATTTTTGTAAAACTAGTTAAATCTATAGTTTTACTATTACAACTTATAACTGTGGATCAAGCATTTATTAGAAGAGCAGTGATAGGTTTTCATACTATATTACTTCTACCAATTATACATACTATTTTTCATATTAAATCTACATATTGAGATTTAAATATTTCCATTATTCATGCAGGAGTACAAGGAACTAATCATGAATTATCTCATATTAATATTTTTCATTGGTTAATTGGATGAAATCAGTCAACATCTTTTTCAGGTAATATTGTATTTATAATTAAATCTTCATTTATATGTTTTGGAAGAGGTAATTGAACTATATATCAACTAATATTGGAGTCTTTATTAAATTGTTCCACTATTTTTAATAATTCATCTTCTTTTATATTTTCATCTAATTGTATTAAATTAAATCATATTCAAGTATAATCTGCCCATTTTTGTTTTTGTTTAATATATCTTAAACTTGCAGAATTTGATCATACTAAAATAGCTCAAAGTGTAGGTTTCTTTTTTAATAAAGAAACTTTAGCTTTTATTTGATCGTATATATTTAAAGCAATTGTTTTTCAGTCTATTATCATATGTTTTTATTAAATTATATATATAATATTATTTATTATTATTTTTAATACAATATTTTTTGTTTTATTCTATATTTGTATAAACTATAATTAGTTAGTTTTTAATAAATAAATAATGAGTAATAGACTTTTATGAATATTAATATTATTGTGATTTATAGGAATTTGATATTTATATTATAATTTAAGTTATATACCAAATATTGAGAGTGAAAGATTAAAAATTATAGAAAATGAGATAAAGATAAATAAAGAAAAAGAATTAAAAGAAAAAGAGATTAAATTAGTGAAGCAAGATATAATAGGAACTAATAAAACAAATAAAGAAATAATAAATGAAATAAAAGAAAATATTAAAAATTATAAAACATTTAAATTAAGTAATTGATTAAAAGCTTATTTTATTAAAAATAGTAGTAATACATTAGATCTTTACTATAATGAAAATAAAATATGAAATTTTAAATTAGTTTATAATAAATATTTAGTTGTTGATTATATAGTATGAAGTAAATGAGATTTATATATAGAAATATGAAAAGAAAAATACATATATAATAATATAACTAAGCTTATAAATAAAATAGAATTAAATATAAAAATAAAATATGTAAAAAAAGATAAAAATTGATTTATATTTATTACTGATAAATGAAGTTTTATATATAATGTATCAAATAAAAAATTAGAATATTTTTCTTATTTTGATGATTTTATATCAATGGATAATTGATATGTTTGAATTATTAAAAAAAATGATTTATTGAGAATAAAGAATTTATGAATTAATAAAATAAATAATGATATAATATATTTTTATAATCCAGTTAGTAAAGAGAAGAAAGTTGTTTTTAATTTAAATATAGATTATAAAAAAATATACAAAAAAGGTGACAATGTATATTTAGATTCAAAAGATAATAATTCATATATATTAGAAAACATAAAAAAGAACCTTAATTAATCAATTAAGGTTCTTTTTTATTAAAATGGGATATCTTCTATTGAAATTTCTTCCTCTGCTTTT
This sequence comes from Candidatus Altimarinota bacterium, assembly GCA_026988025.1. GTDB lineage: Bacteria > Patescibacteriota > Gracilibacteria > BD1-5 > UBA6164 > UBA6164. The sequence goes on from JALSMB010000055.1 coordinate 2,424, forward strand.
GGTGAAGATTTTTTAACAGCTGCTGAACTATTTGTTCATGCTTTATTTGATGAAAATGATTCAGAATCTGATTTTGAATCAAGCATTATCATATTTTCTCATACAATTTCAGTTTTATATCTCTTTGTTCCATCTTGAGCTTCCCAGCTTCTTGTTTGTAATCTTCATTCTATAAATAATTTTGATCATTTATTTAAATATTTATCAGCAATTTCTGCTAATTTTCACCATAATACAACATTATGAAATTCTACTTGTTCTTGTTTTATTCAACTAGAATCAGTCCAATTTCTATTAGTAGCAATTGAAAAACTCATAACATTTTGTCCATTTGGTGTTTGTTTTAATTCCAAATCTTGTGTAATCCTACCTATTATCTGCGCTTTGTTTAAATCCATAATTATATCGTTAGTATGGTAAAATATATAAATGAAATTAAGTATTTTATTACTTTATTTCATTGATATTATACATTTATTTTTTCAAAAGCAAATTTTTTATAAAAAAGGTATATATTTAGAGTATATTAATTGCTATAAAAAGTAAATATGTCAAGCCAAAATAGCTAAATAGTTATATGTAGAATTTTGCTTATCTAAGTTTTATATGATATTATTTAACAAATAACTACTTTGTAAACAAATATTATGTTTAAGAAAATTATATTTACATTTTTATTGTCTATATTAACTATCGCTAATTTTAGCTATAGTTATGCAGCAGAAAATGAACCAGTTTATACACAATTAAGAATTGTTGATACTGATACTTTTAATGAGTATAGATATAAAATCACAGATGAATTTTTTAATTTAAGAAATAAATATGAAATAGATTGAACTATTGATACTATTTCAGCTTGAAAAATTTTAGAACTATCTAAAAAAGGTTATAATTATCTACCAGATAGCTTAAGTAATAAAAATTATTATAATTATTTAAAATCTGCTGTTGAAAGAGGTATTAAATATCCTAATAATTCTTCAAATTATACTTCACTTGTATCTGCTATTGAAAATTTTTTAGATAAAACAAATATTCAGTCTATCAAATGAACAGTTCAAGCTTTTCCAAAAGAATGAAATGCTCCTTTAAATGTAACATTAAGAGGTAGCGTTAGAGATCCAAGTTGAACACAAATACCTAAATATAATTATGTATGGTGGATGCAAAAAGATGGTAAAAGAAAAGTTTTAGGAAATAATATTTCATTAAATCATGTATTTAATGAAGAATGAAATTTTGCTATATTTTTAGATGTAAAATCTGCACATAAAAATGCTAGATGATATACTGATGTATTATCATTTTCTTCAAGGGCTGATATTGTTATTAAAGAAAAAATAGCATCTGTTATACTAAAGGTTAATTCTAGTTCACTTAGAAATAAAGATGAATTAAAATTTACACCTGATGAATCTAAATATTGATTATTATTTGATGCAACTAGTTCTACACCAACTTCTGGTAGTAAATTTATAAAGACTACTTGGAATTTTTGAAATGGTATTACAAAAAGTTATAATTGATCACCAAAAGTAGAAAGAGTAGTTTATGCAAAAGAATGAGAATATTATGTTTCATTGAAACTTCAAACAAATGAATTAAAAACTATTGAAAGAAAATTTCAAATAAGTGTACATGATCCTATAGCTACAATTAAAACATCATCAGAAGAATGATACCTATGAGATAAATTTACTTTTAGTGCACAAAAAACATGAAATGATAAAAATTTAAGTTTTTCATGGGAAATTATTGATCTAAATAATGATAAAGTTATTTTTATTAAATCATGAACTTTATTTACATATGTATTTAAAAATAAATGAAAATATAATGTTAAAATGAAGGTTACTGAACCTTCTGGTAAAACAGATGTTGATACAAAAATTATTTATATAAATTCTAGAGCTCCAACTGCGGATTATATATCAAATATTCCATTTCCAAATAAACCAAATAAAGTATTTTTAGATGCTACAAAAAGTTTTGATCCAGATTATTCAGATGATTGAAAACTTAAATATACTTGGATTATTGATTGAAATAGAGTTAAATTAGATGAACCAAATTATAATGGTTCTACTTGATATTTTACATTTGATTCTATATGAGAACATTCTGTTACTTTAGAAGTTGAAGACCCAGATTCTATATCATCGATTAAAAAAAGTACTGTTACAATTAAATCTATATTATCTGTTGAGTTTTTTGCTTTTCCTAGAGTTGCTCAAAGAGAAAATACATTAAGATTTGTATCTAGTTCACCGGAAGCTAAATTTTATGAATGGGATTTTGGAGATTGAGTATCTAAATGATGAAAAGAAGCTAATATATCTCATGCATATAATAAAAGTGGTATTTTTAATGTTAAATTAAAAGTTAGAGATATAAATGATAAAATTAATACATTTTCAAAAAATGTTTATATAGGGGAATCAGATTCTCCATACTCTTTTATATGAGTTACTGATAATTCTAAAATGGATACTCCATTTGATGATGAAGCATGTGATTGAAATTGAGCTTATGTTGTAAATAGAGTAGATACAGTTACTTTTTCATGAAAAGAAAGTATTAATATTACTTGAGAAACTACAGGATTAACATATTCTTGGAAATTAGGTAGAGAATCTTATAAAAATTCTGCAGATTTTACAAAAAAATTTGATGAATTAGGATGTTTTCCAATTAAATTAACTGTTAAAAGTAAAGAAAATGGTAGAACTCATAGTTCAACTTCTTTTGTTAATGTTAGAAATATTAAACCAACATTATCTTCTTTAGATGTTAGAGTTGTAGATTTTACTACTGATCCAGTTATTGTTAATGTTTCTGCATTATGAGCACAAGATAGAGACTGAGTTATTCAATCATATCTATGGTATTATTATACTGATATAGATTCTGAACCTCAGGATTTTAGAGCTACAAAAGGGCCTTCTACTAGTTTTGTATTACCTAAAGTGACTTGAAATTACTATTTTGTAGTAGTGATGAAAGATAATAATGAAGATAGAATAGATTCTGAAAAAATCACAGGTTCAAAATATTTTATGACTTTAACTGGAGATAATTTAAATACTCCACTTGTTAGTTTAAAAGTTAATGATTCAAGTATAGCAATTTGAGATGAAATTATTTTTACTGCTAATGTTGAAAATATTTTATGACAAAATCTTACAAATAAAGTTACATATTTTTGGGATTTTAATTGAGATTGATTTTACGATAAAGAAACTACTAAAAATACAGTTACTTATAAATTTCTTTCTTCATGAGAAAAACATGCAAAGGTAAAAGTTAAATATAAATGATTTAGTAATACTAAAACAGTTACTGTTGATATTTCTAATGTATTAAAACCGGAATTTTGATATATATCTATATGAAATAAGTTTGTATTCTTTTACAATGGTATAGGAACTGCAGACACATATGAATGGAATTTATGAGATGGTAATATAGTAAAGAATAAAAAATATTTTATACACGAATATAGTGATTCTAAAGTTTCACATTTAGTTGATTTAAAAATATCTGAATGAACTAAAGTAAAAAGTATAAATAAAAAAGTAATTAAAAATGTAAAAAATAGAATTTTAGCTAGAAAAGATTGATTAGTAGTTTTTAGTGAACCAAAAATAAATGCTAATAATGAAATAGTTTTAGAAAATAAGTGAGATAATGCATTTATTTATTTATGAGAAAGTAAAAAAGATATTTTAAATTATGTTATTGATTATGATATTGATTATGACTCTGATATAAATTGAACAGATGATGATGATGAAGATAATTCAAAATTAGATTCATACACTGATTGATCAGCTATAAAAGTTAAATTAAATGATAAAAAATTTCAAAAAATTAGAGTATTTATTAAGGATGTAAATGGTAATATTATTGATTCTAGAGATATTACTATTATTAAAAACTATGTTTCAGAAGAACAAATAGATATAAATACTATAATCTTTGCATGAGTTTCAGATTCAGTTAAATTTAAAATTGAAAAATTAAAAAATTATATTGATTGATTACCTAAAGAACATAAATTAAAAGCTTCTATGTATATTCAAAAATTACAAGAAGGTTGGTCTGATGAAAGAGAAAAAACAAATGTAATATTAGAATTTGAATGATTTATAGATGATTTAGCTTTAGATAATGGTGATGAAATAATTAATGTTTTAGAATGATTATTAGTAGAAAATCAAAATGATAAAAGTGAAAAAGCTATTACATATAATGCTCTAAAAAACTTAATTCCTACTAATATTGTATGTAAAGATAATGAAACATTAGTAGAAACTTTATGTTATGATAAGATGATAGCCAAGTTAGATGCTATCAAAAATAATGATAATATAGATGAAAATAAAGTAATGTGAACTGATATTCTAAAAGTTATTGCTACTGATAAAGTAATGACAAATAAGGAAAAAACTGATTTCAAAGCAATTCTAAAGACATTTATATATGGATGAGTAGCTAATATTCCATCTGAAGAAAAACAAGTAGTTGAAGAAGTAAATACAGGGAATTCTGATTTATTAAATTTAATATATAGTGTTTTTAAATGGATAATTGTGATTATTCTTATATTAGTATGATTTATAGTTATATTTTATATAGTTTATAAATTAACTAATAAAGATAAAAATATCTGATTTCAAGATTTTATAATTGAAAAAACTTCTTGAGAAAAAAAAGTTAAAGATAAAGTGACTCAAAATATTGAAGATGATATTTTAGCTGAATTAAAAGAAGATATAAAGGATGATGAAGTAAAAGAAGAAGTAAAAGAAGAAGTAAATGATGAAGTAAAAGGTGAAGCAAAAGAAGAACAAATTATTTCTGATAAAAAAGAAGAAGTAAAAAAAGATGATGTTCCAGATTGGTTAAAATGAAATCTTACTGATGAAATAAAAGAAGATGCTAAATCTGAAATTGAACTATCTGATAATAAAGAAGAGACAAAAGAAGAAACAAAAGAAGAACAAACTATTTCTGATAAAAAAGAAGAAGTAAAAAAAGAAGAAGTAAAAAAAGAAGAAGTAAAAAAAGATGATGTACCAGATTGGTTAAAGTGAAGTTTTTCTGACGAAATAAAAGAAGAAGCTAAAACTGAAATTGAATCATCTGAAAAAAATGATTTTAAAAAGATAGATAAGAAAAAAGATATTAAAAAAGATAAAGAAATAAAAGATGATAACATACCAGATTGGCTAAAATGAAGTTTTTCTGATGATATACAAAAGAAAGAAATTGAATCAGATGATGTAATTAATGATTCTATTAACAATGAGAAATTAAATAAGAAAAAACATATAGATAAAGATAAGGAAACAAAAGGTGATAATATACCAGATTGGTTGAAATGAAGTTTTTCTGATGATTTAGATAAAAAAGAACAGGTAAAAACAACTAAAACAACCACAAAAAAGCAGGTAAAAAAAACAGATGAAATTAAGGAAAAAATAGAGTCTAAAAAACCAATAGAGTCTAAAAAATCTGCAACAAAAAAAATACAAAAAAAAGAATTAGAGAAAACAACTAAAACAACTACTAAAAAAGAAGTTAAAAAGCCAGTTGAAACTAAAAAAGAATCAGGAATTAAAGAATTACAAAAAAAGGATACAATAAAAAAAGATACTGATTCTAAACAAGTTAAAAATACTGAACTATGGGATGATTGAATGAAAGTTCCAGAATGGTTGAAATCTGATGATGATAAATAATAAAAAAACACTTCTTTGAAGTGTTTTTTTATTGCAATTATATATAAAAAGATATAATCTTTTTGTATGTTTAATTAAAAATAAAAATGATGAATAAAAAAGAAGTTATAGATTTTTTAAAAGATTTAGTGTTTATATTTGTAGTAGTATTTCTTATTAGGTATTTTATTGCTATGCCATTTCAAATAAATGGACAGTCAATGTATTCATCATATTATGATAAAGAATTTATTATAGTTGATAGGTTAAGTTCACATATTTCAACACCTAAAAGATGAGATGTAGTAGTTTTTAAACCACATGTAAATGAAAAAAAAGAATATTTTATAAAAAGAATTATTGGTATTCCAGGTGATAAAATAAGAATAGAAAATGGTAATGTTTTTATTAAAAAAGCTTGATTTGAAAATTATGTAAAATTAGATGAAAAATATTTAAATGATGAAAATAAATGATATACTTTTGTTTGATGAAGTAAATCGGCATATAATTATAGTTTAGGTGAAGATCAGTATTTTGCTATGTGAGATAATAGAAATCATTCAACAGACTCTAGAGAGTGCTTTTCTAGTTGTTCTATAAGTTGAAGAACAAACTTTTTATGATCAAAAGATGTTACTGGTCATGTGTTTTTAGATTTATGATATTTTAATTTTAAATCTTTTAGTTTTTTACAACCAAATCTAGGTATAGATACTACTCCAAAATGGCTTAATTCTCCTTCTTCTTTTGATTATTAAAAAATGAATAAATTTTACTTATTAGATAAATGATTGGATTTTTCTAGTTTCGATGTTATAAGAGTTTTGAGAAAAACATTAAATATTAGAAAAATGTGACATACTGGTACACTAGACCCTCTGGCAACAGGAGGTCTTTTGATTGCGACATGAAATTATACTAAACTTATACCTTATTTTGAAAAAGATAAAAAAACATATGAGTTTACAATAAACTTAGACTGAACAACAGATTCTTTTGATTTAGCAGAAAAAATTAATTTTTTAGATATAGTATTACAAAAAAAATATAAAAAAGAGCTTACTAAGGAAAAAATAGAACAAGTCCTAAAAGAAAAATTTACTTGAACAATAACTCAAATTCCACCTAAGTATTCAGCATTAAAAATTAACTGAAAAAGAGCTTGTGATTTAGTTAGAGAATGAAAAGAAGTAGAAATGAAAACTAGAGAAATTAGTATTTTAAATATTAAAATACTAAATTATAATTATCCATCACTTTCATTGATAGCAGAAGTAACTGCTTGAACTTATATTAGATCAATAGCTGATGATTTATGAAGTATATTATGAACTGGTTGATATATAACTAAGCTTAGAAGAACTAAAATAGGTAGTATTGATATAGCTTTATGACAAACTTTAGATGAGTTTGAATTAAATAAACATTTAGACATTAAGGAATTATTTAAAAATAAAGAATTTATAAGTTTAAATGATGATATATTGGAAAAAATAAATAATTGATTAAAAATAAAAGGGGATTTTGAATATAAAATATGAGAAGATTTATTTGTTTGTAATGAGAATAATGAAGTTACAAATATAGTTGTATATGATTGAAAAATACTTTCAGCAAAAAGAAAAATATAGTATATGCATTACTTATATATAGAGGATAAACCCTATTTTAAAAAAAAGTTAAAAAAAAGTTTGCAATACATTTTTTTTTAACTACAATACACAAGCTTTAGAGAGAGATAGGGGTTATTAGCTCAGTTGGTAGAGCAGATCCCTTTTAAGGATAAGGTCCTGGGTTCGAGCCCCGGATGACCCACCATTT
>JALSMB010000056.1 GCA_026988025.1 Candidatus Altimarinota bacterium
TAATGTTTTCTGACAAACATTAGGAACTCAAACTATTTCTTCTCATATATGATTAATATCTTCATGCCTTATATTTTCACACATTGATTTATTATAATTTTAATTAATAATATATAACTATATTATTAAAAAAAAAGATTATTTCCAGTTTATATTACTAATAATAATATATTTAATAAATATATTATTATTTAGTTAAGTAATTATTGTCATATAAAAATTTAATAGCATTTTTTCTTACATTTTTAAAATCATATAATGTATGAGCATCTGAATTCAAATAAATTTTATTTGTATTTTTTAATAAATAATCTAATTTTTCTAAATTACTTTTATTTCTTTCTAATACCTTAGCATTAAATTCTAATCAAACATTAAATTCATTAGCAACTTCAACTAATTTTTTAATATCATAAAAATCTCAAAAATCTGCAAAACTACACGGGTGTCAGATAAATTTTATTTTACCATGATATTTTTTAATAGCTTCTATAGTTCATTTAGTAACTGTCTCTGGATCTGATTTATAAATACTTGAATGAGCAGATAAAATAATAAATTCTGACTCTTTTCATTGGATATCAAAACAAACATCTCACTTATCATTTAATAAATCTCATTCAACTCAAAAAATAACATTTACATCATTATAAACATTTTTCCAATTTCTTAATGAATAACGAGCAGTTCATCAAGCTGAAATACTACTATCATTTCTAAATTTATTAATTGAAACTTGTGAATGATCTGTTATAGCTATTTCTTTCATTCAGATTACTCAGGCAAATTGTACTAGTTCATTGATTGTTGGTATTCAATCTGAAAAACTAGAGGTATGCATATGATAATCTTTGCTATCTAAATTTACTATTCTTTCTTTTAATGGTTTCATAAATCTCTTTAATTAAATAACTACATTATACTAAATTATTTTTTACTTATTTTCTTTGAAATAAAATATAAATATCATGCACTAAAAAAACATAAAATTCACATTGAAATAAATATAGAATTAAATCATAAATAAGTTACCATAAGCCCTCAACCAAATGCTCATAAAGCTATAGTAACATAATTAGTAAATTCCCACATTCCCCATCATAATCATCTATATTTTTTCTTTAAACTATCTCAATATAATGCATCAAATGCTGGTGAATATATAGCTTCTCATATTCAAATCAAAATCTGAACTAAAAATAAAAATATAACACTATTTACAATAGTATATAAGAAAAAACCTATTCATATAAGACTGTATCATAAAACTATAATCAAAGTTTTATTTTTTGCCTTATCTACATATTTTCAAGAAAGTAACGTAACTATTCAAGCAGCTAAAGCAAACAATCACAAAGCTATACTAGCATCCATTAAATTTCATCAAATTTCTTTTACATATAAAGCATATATTGGAGCAACCATTGCAGCTGATACAAGTACTAAACTATTAGTAAATAGTAAAAGTCTAGTTTCCTTTTTAAATCATTTCATTATTTATTTTTAATATTTTATTAAACTAACAATTTTTTTATTTATAAATTTATCTCTTCAATTTAAAAATCAAAGCTCTATCACAAAATTTAAACTATCAACAATTCAACCTAATTTTTCAACCAAATTAATAGCAGCATTTGCAGATCATCAGGTAGCTAATAAATCATCTACAATAGCTATTTTATCTCAAGCATTAATAGCATTTTTTTGTATTTCAAAAGTATTACTACCATATTCTAAATCATAATTTATTTCTTCACATTCACCTGGTAATTTTCATTTTTTTCTAAGCATAATAAATGGAACTTTCATTTTATAAGCCAATATACTTCAAAAGATAAATCCTCTAGCATCAAGTCATACAATCTTTGTTATTCACATATTTTGTATTTCAAAAGAATTTATTACAAATTCCAAAGCTTTACTATTTTCCAATATAGGAGACATATCTTTAAATCAGATTCATGGTTTTGGAAAATCTTTTATTTCATTTATGTAGTTTTTTAAATTCATAGTTTTTAAAATAGATAATTATTTATTTTAGTATATTCAAAACAAAAAAAATCTTAAATTTAAAATTTAAGATTTAATATTTTTTATATTTATTTTTCTAAAATAACTCAATACATTTCATAATAAGATATATCATCTTTATTTTCTATATCTTTTAAATTTTTAGGAATTACTATATTTTGAAAAATTATTTTATAATTTTTATTTATAATAAAAGTTAATTCTTTTTGTGTCCAATTTTTTGAATCAAGATTTTTCTCATTTCTTTTCTTTATTTCTTTAAAGACATTCTTTAAATCAATAGTTTTAATTATTTTTTGATTTTCATAAATATCAAGTTTTTCTTCCCAAATATCTATTTTTCAATAAAGTTTATTTTTATTATCTTCATCTAAATATTTTACTCTATCATCAGTTCAAACTCTAAAAAGCCTTTTATATCAGTCTATTTCTAAAGGAAATAAATTATCATAATTTCAATAAATATGAATTTCAGAAATTCAATCTAAAAAATATCAATCAAAATATTTTTTCACTTTTATTTTTTCAGTTATTTTACTTATAATTATCCATTTATTTGGTCAATTATATTGTTCTTTTTTTAATTTTTCTAATCAAGTTTTATTAAAACAATTACTATTTGGAGCATATCAATATTTATTATATTCACAAATTTTATTATTTTTCTTTTTTAAAAGTCTTTCTATATCTTCTTTATGGTTTTTCTCCCATTCTTTTCTATCATTTTTTTCTATTTCAGAATAAATTTTAGGAAATAATTCTTTTATTTTATTACAGTTATTAAAATCACAAATATAATCAATTCAAGAATAAATATTTTTAGATAAATCTTTATCTATATCACTATAATTTTTTAATGGTACAATTTTTTGTGCAATAGTATATTTATACATTTCTTCTGTAACTTCTATAATTCAAGCCTTTTTTAAATTAGTTTCTAATCTATCAAATTGTCTTTCTAATGGATAATTATAAACATTAAATTTTGGAAATACTGAAATAATAATTATAAAAAATGCTAATGAAATTGGAATAGCTATTAGTGCTTTTTTCTTTGAAACAATAAAATGAAAACTTATAAGTAAAAGCAAAATTCCAAATATTACAACAAAATATCTATTTATAGTCAAATCATATTGTGCAATTCTTAAATAAATTGCATAAAAAAGCATAAATATTTGTGGAATTACTGCATATGGAAATATTTTTCTAAAAAGTTTTATAGCTTTAGAATCCTTTTCAAAAATATATGAAAAACTATAAGTTAAATAACCAAATATTGAAAATCCTATTACAAGCCAACTAATTTCACCTTTTGGCCAATCATAAAAATTAGCCAAAACTTTTATAGAATAAGCATAAAGTATAAAAAAATATAAGTAAATAAATGGAACTCAAACAAATTTTACTAAAAATGAGAAAAATGCATTTCTAATAAATCTATTAGTCAAAAAACTTTTTTTATCTGGAATTTGTGATAGTAAAAATAAAGGAGAGATTATAGAAAAAACTAAAATTGCCAAATTTCAATAAGTCTTTTTTTCACTAATATCTAAATCAAAAAGTACATCGGTTGCAGTTATTCAAATAATTCAAAGTCAAAATATTACCCATCAAAAAATGAAACTAGTTAATATTACAACTGAAACATTATAAAAATAAGTATAAAAAGTAGTTTGGCTAGTTTTTGTATTTTTTATATAAGGAGCAAAATATACAAAAGCTATTATTCAAGCAAAACTTAAACATGCAAAAACTATAGATTCTAAAGTGATATCTAATCCAAAAATATTATAAAAACTTATTCAAAAAATTATAGGAATAATTTGAAATAAATTTCTTTTTAACTTTAAATAATCAGTATTTTCAGATGCTAAATAAACTCAAACACTGAAAATAAAAGTAGCAATTAAAGATAAATTAGCTGTTAATAATTTTTTTACTAATAGGCCATTATTATTTTCAAAGTGTAATAGTATAAAAAATATTGTAGCTACAATAAAAATTATTATTACAGAGACTGGAAATCTATTCCAAATATTTTTTATATTTTTCTCTATATATTCTAGAGAAATTAGTTTTTTTAGTTTCATAGGTTTTTATTAAAATTTAATTTTATTTATTTTTTTTAGTTTTCTAGTTTTCTATTTCATTAATTCCCCATAATTAACCCATAAAATTGCATCTAAATGTAACTCTGGAATATCTAATTTTTTACTTAAATCAAAGTAAAATTTATCTATATTATCATAATCTCATTTATACTTTTCAAATAATGAAATCAAACGAGAATCTATTGGAATATTTATTTTTTCAGGAAAATAATTTAATTTATTAAAATAATTTCTAGCTCAATAAGAAAACATTTTTACAGCAAAAACTATAGTTTTTGCATCTTTTTTTTGTTTCATAGTTTTAGCTAAATCACCTCTTAACTTTTCCATATCATTATAAAACTCTTCTTCATTTCAAATAAATATTTCTAAAAAAGGTTTTAGTTTTTCTAATCTTTTAATTTTTGTATCTATAAATCTATTATTGTTTTTTGATTGTTTTATAAAATTTCATACTTCTTCTAATAAACTTTCATTTTTTATATAAATATTAGAAAAATAATTAGAAAATTCTTCCCAATAATCTTCTCATTTTCAAGATAATTGATAACAAATAATAGAATTAGAAATTATAAGAGCTAAATATAAATCTATATTTTTTATATTTTTATATAATTTTGTTAAAGCTTTAAATTGCCTATCAGATTCTTCAATTTGTATAGTATCATCTAAAGAATATTTTTTTAATTTATTATATAATTCTTGCATATAAATATGTTTTAAATAATTAACTAAATAATAAATATATTTAAATTTAAAGCAACAAAAAGGATATAATTATAAAATTATATCCTTAAATCATTCTCCTTTTTTAATATCTTTATTTAATCCTCTTATCAATTTCACCATAGTAAATATAATAAATATATACATAAAAAATGAAAAATAATTCAAGAAATTAAAATTTGAATTTGGAATAAGTGGTAACATATAAAAAATCAATGACCCAAATATAACAAAAATAACTCCTCTTATTAAAGAGTATATAGCTTCTAAATTAATCTCCATAGAGTTTTTACCATTACTATCATATAATACTGGAGATACAAATAATGCTATATTAAAAAATTGCAATTGTATATCTGTAAATATATCATTTAACCCTAATTTATATACAAAATGTAAGATAAAAGCACCTGTAAATAAAATTAGTAACATTAACAATAACTCTTTAGATACCTTTTTAATAATTTTACCCATCATATCACACTCCTTTTTCTATTTTAATTCCATGTAAAGTCATTAAATCAATCAATTTATCTAAAATTGGTCTAACTTCTTCATTAAGTTTTAAAACCGTTCTCTGTTGTTCTAAATCATCTATTTTTGAAACATTTTTGTCAAAGATTGAAGCATAATACCTATATGTAAAAAGTATTTGATTTTCTTCTAAAGAAGTTAACTCTTTCCTTTTAGATAAAATACTAACATCTTTATTTTTAAGAAAATAGATACCTTTTTCTGAATCAGCTACATCTTTTTCAATTTTATACTCAATATCTTTTAATTTTCTAATAATCTTTAAATCATTAGATATTGGTTTTAAAGTATCAAAAATATATTTAGGTAATTCATTTTCATTTACAATACTAAATAGTTTTACCCCTTGTGCATTCTCTTGATATATAACTATTTTCCAACTAAATATTTCAATATTTATAACCTTTAACTTAAGCGGTTTAAGTTTATTAGTTACGATTTTTTTAGAACCTTTAGCATAGTTCGATAAAGCTTTTTCTAACTTTAATTTATGACTATAATTATAAATATTAAATAATTCAATCACTCCTAAAAGTTTAACATCTTTTTCTATTTTTGCATAAGTATTAAAAATAGAAAAAATCATTTCAACAGGCATTTCTACCTTTATATATTTTCTAGACATTTTACACCTCCATAGTGTTTTTATTTTTGTTTTAGGTTTTTATTATCTAAAAATAAAGCTATTTGTCAAACAAATAGCTTTATTTTTCTAGATCATTTCATATATCTTTATAAACTCAGTAAAAATATTCTACAAAACTTCTTATTTCTTTATCTTTTGGTAAATAATTTCAATTTATTTTTACGATATAATCATTTAAAAATTCTCCTGCATCTATTTTATTTAAATATATATTTATAAGTTTTTTATAATGTTTTATATAATTTTCTTTTAATTTTTTATAACTTTCTGAATCAAAATCTAATTCAACTTTTCTATCATCATTTATTTTTATAATTCATGATTCAAACATGATATCAAGATGAATAAGACTTTCACAATAATATGGTTCAATTTCATTTACTTCTCTATATTTTAATAAATTTATACATCTATAAATATGATGTATAATTAAATCTTTTTGTAAACTAGGAGCTAATTTCTCATTCATAAAGTACATAACTAATCATCATGTTGTAGCTTTGAATTCTTCAATATTTTTAAATACACCTGTTTTTTTATTCATCAAAACTTCTGTATCTAAATCAAGCCAAAGAGTATGTCCGTATTCATGCCCTATTGTTTCTATATCATAAATTTTATAGAATATTTTATCATTTCAGAACAAACTATTTCTATAACCTTTTAATAAATTTTCATAAAAAATTACTGAATCAATCTTCATAAAAGGAGATTGTCTTTTATTTTCTAAAACCATTTCAGGAAATGCAAATATTTTTTTTCATTCAGCTTTACTTATTACTTCATCATTTGGTACTACTTGTGCAGAAAATAATCAAGTTAATTCTGATGAATAATATAAAACAGGAGATGTTAAATATAGTTGTACCCTTTTTTGATTAGCTAAAGAAAATTCATAACTAGATTTATATTTTTCTCTTCAAATTTCATCATATATACTTTCATACATAGATTCTATACTAGATTCTACATCACTTTCAAAAACTGTATTTAATATTCTCAAATCCCATTCTGGAGCAACAGCTTTTCTATATTTGTCTTCATAAAATTCAAGTGGATGACTTATTTGAAAAGGAGTTTTTATTTTCATCCAAGCTTTATCTACTAAAGACCATTTTTCTACTAATAAATCAATATTTTTTTCAACTAAAGCTTCTTTTATAGCCTTTAAATAATCTAAGTAATATTCTTTTGCATTATATATTTCATCATCAAAACTAGACAATTTTATCATAAAACTATCTAATTCTCTAACTATATTTTCTATTTCTTTTTCAAATACTTCACTATAAGACTTAGAAACATATTTCCCATTTTTTAAAACTAAAGCAGAATAAGACCTATCAGCTAATTCTCAATTATGTCATTTATCAAATAAATTATTTTTATTTAAAAAATCTATTATTTTATCAGAATCATTTTGAAATTCTTTTTCTAAATCTTTGTTTATAGTATTTATTATATGATTTCTCCAAGGTAAAAATAACTCATTAAAAGCAAGTCAAACATTTGCAACTCATTTAAAAATTTCTAAATAAAAAGGAGTTAATAATCATTTTGATTCTATTACAGTTATAATTACTGCTTGTATTTCACTATGATAATCTGCTACAAATTTATAAGATAAATCTAATTTTTTTTGTTTTTCTTCATCACTAAAATTATTTTTTTCTAAATATAATTCTAAAGAATTTTCATGTAATCAAACTATTCTAGAATATGCTGACAATCTAGTTTCTTCATTATTTTCAATCCCCACAAAATTAAGAAATTCACTTAATATTTCTCTTTCTCTACATTCTTCTTTTACTCATTTTAAATGTGAATGTAAAGATTTTTGTAAATTATTATAAAGTTCTATTATTTCTTTTATATTTTTTTCTAATTGTTGTTTATTCATATATTATTTTATTATTAAGCTAATTTATCATCTGCAACAAAATATTTTGGATCTTCTGAAATATTAACCTCAACTATTTTATCAGCATTTTTTATTAATTTAACACAGTCCTGTGATAAATGAATTAAGTGCAATTTTTTACCCTCTTTTTTATATTTATCTGTAATATTATTTATAGCTTCAATAGCTGAATGATCCATTACTCTTGAATTAGCAAAATCTATAACTACTTCTTTTGTATCATTATTAATATCAAATATTTCTTTAAATTTAGTTATAGACGCAAAAAATAAAGGTCAGTCTAATTTATATTTAGTAATTTTTCAATTAATAGTTTTAACTGCTCAAATTTCTTGAGATTTTTGCCAAGCAAATACAAGTGCAGAAATAATCACTCAACTCACTACTGCTAATGCTAAATTATGAGAAAATGCAGTAATTAGAGTAACAGAAATAATAACAAAAGCATCACTTTTAGGTATTTTATTAAGCATTTTTATAGTTGGCCAAGCAAATGTTCATATAACAACCATAAACATCAATCATACAAGTGCTGCTAGTGGTATTTTCATAATTAAAGCTGTTCAAAAAACAACAAACAGTATCAAAAATATAGAAGCTGATATTCATGATAACCTTTTTCTTCAACCATTTGATATATTAATCATTGATTGTCAGATCATAGCACAACCTCACATAGCACCAAAAAATCAACAAGTCATATTAGCTATTCACTGTCATATAGCTTCTTTATTAGCCTTTCATCTAGTATTAGTTATTTCATCGATTAAAGTTAAAGTCATAAGACTTTCAGTTAATCAAATAATAGCCAGAATTAAAGAATAAGGGAAAACTATTTTAAGTACTTCTAAAAAATTATCAGTAATATTTGGAATATGAAAACTAGGAAAGGCTCACTCTAAATTTGAAAATCAATTTTGAGCAAGATAAGTAGCTACAGTTCAAGTATCAGATAATTGAGGAATAAATATAACTAATAATGTTACTACAACTATTCAAGCTAATCATGAAGGTATAGATTTGGTTATTTTAGGTAAAAAATGTATAATAGCCATAGTTAGAAAAACTAATAAAATCATTATAATCATAGCAGTTCAACTTAACCATTCTCAACTTGAATTCTGAAACTGACTCATTTGTGCTAGAAAAATTATTATAGCCAATCAATTCACAAAACCAAGCATAACAGAATGAGGAATTAATCTAACTATTTTTCAAAGTTTAAATAATCAAAATAATACTTGTATAATTCAAGCTAAAATTACTGCTACTAATAAATATTCTAATCATTTATCTATTACAAGTGGTGTCATAACAACAGCCATAGCTCAAGTTGCTCAACTAATCATTCATGGTCTACCACCAAAAATTGCAGTCATTAAACCCATAATAAAAGCAGCCCAAAGTCATACCATAGGATCAACTTTTGCAACAAATGAAAAAGCAATTGCCTCAGGAATTAATGCTAATGCAACTGTTATTCATGATAATAAATCAGATTTTATTTGTCATTTTTTTTCAATATCAATAAAATCATTTTTCACTAAATAATTCAATAAAATCATCTATAACTCTTAAGTAATAAGTAAAATAGCTATCTAAATTAATAGATAACTATTTTTTCCAAAATAATTTTATAGAAAATTAAATAAAAGTAAATATAAAAGAAAAAACTTATATAAAATTTTCTAAAAAATCTTATATAAGTTTTGATTCCCCTTTTTTTGGTGAGGTGATCCGGAGTCTAACCGGCATTATATCAAGGATCACTTAATATAATATTCGAACACCTCATGATTCCTCTATAGACAGTATAGAGGATAAGATAGAAGTATATACAGTACGACTAAATACATAATAAATTATGTAAAAATATTTATATTCATAATTTAGTAAATGTCAAAATTATGTGGCTTTTTATTGTTATTCAGAACTATTGAATCTAAAATATTTAATTAATTTTTAATTTAAAATACGAACTAAAGAACTAGTGTAAATATTAATATATTTCCTGTAAAACGAAAAAAAAACAATAAAAATTGACATTAAAATAAAAAAGAATATACCATATTCACTTAAAAATTATTTTTACTTTATGCAAGAAAAAATAGAAAAATCCAATGAGGACCTCATACTAAGTTTTAGTCCAAGAAACCTATTATCAAAAAGTGTAGATATAACTAAAAAATATATAGAAAATATAATTTTTTATAAAAGAATTTTAGAAAATAAAAATCAATTAGAAATCAAAAAATGATCACATATTCCAGAAAATGTTATAAAACATATTATAGAATATAATTATGATGTATTAAATCCTAATCTAACTTATTGTATAGATGATAGAACTGAAGAAAAACAAAAAAAATGAGTTTCAATACCATGATGAACAGATTGATTATTAGCTGCATGATTTCACTATATAACAGAATTATGATTAGATAAAGATATAAGCTGTAAACAAATATATTCTAGTCTATTAGATACGATATGATGAACAGATAATTATTATACACATAGTGATACACATAATATAAAAAATAAATGAGGAATATGATGCTGACATTGTAATGTAGCATTTAATAATTGATGACATATACTTGATTTAGCAGATAAATATAAACAATTTATGCTAGATTTAAGAAATCAGAATAAAAAAAATACAAATCTAGATATATTAAAATGAGAACATTCTCCAGAATGAGTTATATTGATAGATAACGAATATTCTCCAGAGAAATTATCAATAATTCAAAAAGGAACAAATTCACAATTTTTTGTTTATAATAGAAATGCTGAAAAGAATATATTAAAAAGATTTATAAAAAATCTTAATAATAATGAAAATATAAATATTGCACTAGATGAAAAAGAATTAGACTTGATTGCATTTAAAGCTTATTTATCTACATTAGAACATTTATGAGCATGAAATCTACCTCATTATACAATAAAATATAATGAAAAAACATGACATTACAGAATAAAAACAATTTGAGATGTAAATACTTTTATTAAAAATCATAAATAAAATACTATTAATTTATAATAACTAAATATGTCATTTATAAATATCACTAAAGAAGTAATACAAAAGTTTAAAAATAAAAAAGTAAAACCAGAAATAATAGATTTAAAAAATAAAGCTCCAAAAGAACTTAGAAAATCATTAAAATTAAGATGTATAGATGTATGAGATGATGAAGGAATAATGGCTGAGCTTTATAGTCTAGAATGACCTAATTTTAGTTTAGAATCATATAATATTAGTTTTACAGCATCACCTAAACATGCTGATTGAATTTTTGTTGTTTGAGCTGTTACTAAAAATATGAAAAAAGCATTAATAGATGCTTATAAAGCAGTTTCTGAACCAAAAGTTATTATAGTTTGTTGAGATAAAGCAATAAATTGAGATAAAAGATTCAAAGAAACTATTTGATGAATAAAAGATATTCTTGGAAAAATTGATTTAGAAATACCTTGAAATCCTTCTTCAAAAGACATTTTTAATTATTTAGTAAATTTTGTAAAATAATATGTTAACAATTATATTATCATTATTTTGAATTTTATTTTTAGCTTCGTTATTTTTAAAAATAAATTCTCTAAGAAAAATAAAAATATTAAACCATATATTGGCTCTAATATTTATTTTAGTATTTTATATTTCAATTAAAAATATTTTTAGTTGAAATACTATAGATTTATTAAAAGTTTTCCATGTATGAAAACTTGAAAATTATTTTTTATTAATGTATTCAATACTTTGAATTGCTATAAGTTTTTATAGTGATTTTTATTTTGGTGAATATTTTAAACATTGAAAAAAACTAAATTCATACTATTTTAATACTCTATTATTCATTACTTCAATGTTTTGAGTAATATTATCCTCTGAAGCAATAACATTTTTAATTTTTTGGGAAATAATGAGTCTTTCGAGTTATCTTTTAGTAGTTCATGAGCAAACAAAGAAATGAATATTAAAGGATTGAGCATGGTATTTAATTATTACTCATATATGAATGTTTTTCATATTATTGTCATTCATTCCATTTATTATAACAACTCATTCTACGATATTTTCATCATGGAATTGAGCAAATCTAACTACTACATTAGCTAGTTTATCCTTTTTCTCAGCTTTAATTTGATTTTGATCAAAAGCTTGATTATTTCCTATTCATATATGGCTACCAAAAGCTCATCCAATAGCTCCTACAAATATATCAGCACTAATGTCATGATTTATGGTTAAATTACCTGTATTTATGATATTGAAATTTTTATTATTATTTTTTGCTATGAAAGTACAATTTTCATGGTTTATAGTAACTATATTAATAGCTAGTGTATCTGCATTTATTTGAATATTTTATGCATTAATTCAAACTAATATTAAAAAAATGTTAGCATATTCAACAATTGAAAATATTTGAATAATATTTTTATGAATATCTATAATGATTTTATGAATGTATACACATAAAGAAATAATTATAATTATATGATTATTTGCAACCCTTTATCATAGTATTAATCATACTATATTTAAATGACTAATGTTTTTATTAGCATGATGAATTATAGAAAGGACTTGAACATATAATTATACACAATTATGATGACTTATAAAAAAAACCCCTTTTCTAGCAATATCATTTTTAATTTGAATAATTGCTATAGCATGAATTTTTCCGTTAAACTGATTTAATTCAGAACTTCTAATTTATGTTGGTTTAATGAAATCAATATTCATATCTTCAAATTTTGTATCTAAAATAATATTAATTATATCAATAATTACTCTCTCAGCAACTGCAATACTTGCACTAATAACATTTACAAAAACTTTTTGAACAATATTCTTGTGAAATAAAAGAAATACAGAATTAAAATATATTAAAATAAAATCTATTTGAGAAAAAATATCATATTCAGTATTAATATTATCAATATTTATATTAACTATTATCCCTTGATTTATATATTTTATAACAAGTAATATATTAAATATTAAATATACATGAACTATATTTAGCTTTTGAAATTTAAATTTAAATTATATACCTGCTGAATTTATAGGAATAATACTTATTTTTATCTTTATATCTTATATAATATATAAAATATTTGTAAAAAATGAAAGAAAATCTAATGTTTGGAATTGTTGATATAACTATATAGAACCAGCAACTCAGTACACATCACAATCGTTCAATCAGCCAATTAAAAGAATCTTCACAAATATCTATTGAATCAAAAAAGATAATAAGCAAATAAAAATTGATAATGCTAATAATAAATTCAAAAAAAATCTTGAATACATAAATTATGATACAGTAGCAAATTATTATACAGAATTTGTTTATACTAAACTATTAAATATTATCCAAAAAATTGCAAAAATAGTAAAATCGCTACAAAATTGAGAAATTCAATCGTATATATTTTATATGTTTCTAGCAATACTATTATTAGTATTATATGTACTATTTATTTAATTATTAATCATAAAAAAATGTTATACTATATAATATTTTATATAATCATAATACTATTAATTCCTATTTTTGATGTAATATTAAAAAATATTAAAAATATACTAAACTGAAGAAAATGCTTAGCAATTTTTCAAACATATTATGATTTAATAAAACTATTTAAAAAAGAAAACTTTAAATCTGAATTTTCAAGTTTCATAAGTTTTTTAGCACCAATTATGATATTAGCTATATCACTTACATTTTTATTTTTTATTCCAATAATTAATAATAGTATAAATGTAAATATAATAGTATTATTTCATATATTATGATTATCTGCAGTTTTTCTAATAATTTATGCACTTGATAATGCCACTTATTTTTGATGACTATGAGCAGCAAGAGAAGCATTTGTATTAGCAATTGTAGAACCAGTTACTATATTATTTATATTATGATTTGTAATATTATCATGATGAAATTTTGATTTATCATCAATTCAAGAAGTAATAAAGCCAAACAATGATATAGTTTTTTATTTTTTCTTATCAATATTAGCACTAAATTTATTTTTTATAATGCTTGCTGAAAATAAAAGATTTCCTTTTGATAATCCTTCAACTCATTTAGAACTTACGATGATTCATGAAGCAATGCTACTTGAAACTAATTGATCTAAATTAGCAATAATGGAAATATCGTCAAAAATAAATCTAATAGCATTTGTTAACTTATTTATATTTTTGATATGGTCAAATTCATATTGATTAGATAGTAATATTGTAATATTCTTATTATATATATTAAAAGTAATAATTTTGTTATTTATAATTTGAATTTTTGAAGTATTTATAACAAAAATGAGATTATTTAAATATCAAAATGTATTTGGTTTTTTATTAATTCTTGAATTAATAACTATATCTTTTTATCTATTAAAATAAATTAAAATGTTAGAAGTTTTATTCTTACTATTAATATTAACTATTATATTACTTTGAATTACATGAAATTATAAAAATTTCATAAAAATTTATACTATGCAAGTTATATTTATTATAGCTATATTTTATATAACCTATAGCCATCAATTTTTTAGTGATATATTTATATGAATTTCATTTATATTTGCAATACTTATAAGATTAATTTTAATTCCTTGATTTCTATATTATTTTGTAAAAACATCAAAATTACCTGTAGTTGAAAGAGAATTTAAATTCTGAACTTTTACGAATTTAATAATATATTTTTTATCACTGTTATTAATAGTTTATATTTCACTTAGAGTATTTTGAGAATATAATTATATTTTTATAGGAGCATTATTCATGGTTGTTTCATGATTTTTAAATTTCGCAAATCATAAAAAATTAATTTGAGATATATTAAGTTTCTTGGAATTAGAAAATTGAGTATTTTTAATATCTCTATTAGTATTAGAAAAGGTAAGTTTTTATATAGAATTATGAATAATAATAGATATATTAATGAGTATTTCTATACTTTTGATTTCAACAATAAAAATTAGGAATGTTTATTGAAGTATAAATATTGATAAATTATCTAGTTTAAAAGACTAAATTAATTATAAAATATAATTTTAACTATTAAATATATACAAATGTTTTCAATAATATTATTAACTCCAATCTTATTAAGTTTATTTTCATTAATAACTAATAAAAAAAGAAGTTATTTTGTATTAAAATTCTCAAGTTTTCTATATTTATTATTATCTATATTAATAATATATTTATATTATATTTGATATAATAATACTTTTTGAATATTTTTTACGAATTTTAATTTAAATCTAAATACTTATTTAAACGTTAATGTAATATTTATATTACTTATAAGTGTACTAGCTTTTTTAATATGATGGTACTCTATATATTATTTCAAAAAAGAACTAGATCATAAGGTGATATGATATACTAGACTTAAACAATATAACATATTTATAAATTTATTTATATTTGCAATGTTATTTGTTGCTTCAACAAATAACATATTAGTTATGTGGATTGCAATTGAGGCAACGACTATATTTACAACATTTTTAATAAGTTTTTATTGAACAAATACTTCTTGGGAGGCTGCTTGGAAATATATAATATTATGTTCTGTAGGCCTTACTGTAGGATTATTCTGAATAATTTTACTAATTATAGCTGGTCTTACTAGTTTAGATATAACTAATATAAATTTTGAAAATATAAATATACTACTAACTAAATTAGCATTTATATTCTCTATAATATGATTTTGAACGAAAGTATGATTATTTCCAATGAATAGTTGGCTACCCGATGCACATGGTAAAGCATCTACTCCAGTATCAGCTTTTATGTCATCAATACTTTTACCACTTGCATTATATATAATATTCAAAATAAAAGTTATAGTTGATTTAATGCTAGGATCAAATCTATTTACAAATGATATTTTATTAACATTTTGAATTGTTACTCTATTATATTCATGATTTATATTAATACAGCAAAAACATTTCAAAAGAACTTTAGCATATTCTAGTACAGAAAATATGTGAATATTAGTAATGTCCTTATGAATATGAAGTCCTTTAGCATTAAAATTATGATTATTACATTTAATTGCTCATAGTTTTTTAAAAACATCAAGTTTTATGTCAGTTTGAAATGTATTATTAGAACAAAAAACATGACAATTTCATAAAATATCAGACTTATTAAAAAATCAAAGAATTACATCAATAATAATGATTATTTCTATACTAATGCTAGTATGAGTACCAATTTCTCCATTATTCATCTCAGAAATATGATTAATTTTTACATTATTTATAAAAAATATTTATCTATCTTTTATAGTTATATTTTCATTTATTTTAATATTTTCTTGAATACTTATTAATTTTTCTAAATTATTTGAAAAAAAAGAAAATACAGATACAAAGTTTATTGATGAAAAATACAAATTAAATTCTATATTTACTCCCATATTATTAACACTTGTTATAGGTATTAGTAGTATTGCTAGTTTATTATTTATATTATAATAATTAATCCATAATGCTAGAAATTAGAAATTTAAAATCTCTTGAAACTCTAAAAAAAGCTACTGAACTTTTAAAAAATGATTGATATTATTTTTTATGAGAATTTTTAAGAGAAATAGATGAAAATAATGATGAATTAATGGTTTTATTAATGTTAGATAATAAAAATCTCTTAATTACATGTATTCATTCTAATAAAGATAAATTACCTAAAATATCTGATATTTATTATGCTGCAAATATATTTGAAAATGAAATATATGATTATTTTGGTAAACCTACAATTAATTCAAAAAATCATATATTAAGATTACACAATCATCCAAAAAATTATTTCCCTAAAAGAAAAATAGGTAAACCAATAATTAAAAATAAAGATGAATATATTTTTACTAATGTAAAATCAAAATGAAGTGTAAAAGTTCAAGTTTGACCTATCCACGCATGAATAATACCACCTGCACACTTTAGATTTACATGTGATTGAGAAGATACAATTAATCTTGATATTCAAAATTGATGGATTCATAGATGAGTAGAAGACTATTTTGAGAATGAAAAATCTTTAGAAAATTTATTAAAAGCATCAGAAGAAATAGCTTGAGACTCAAAAATAGCTCATAGCTTATCATTTATAAAAATAATAGAAAAATCATCAAATATAAAAATATCTGAAACTACTAAATTAAACAGAATAATATTACTAGAATTAGAGAGAATATATAATCATTTATGGACGATATGAGCTATTTTAAATGATATATGACAATGATATATACTAAATTGATTTTTAGAAATAAGAGAAGAGTTTTTAAAATTAAATGACAGAATATTTGAAGATAGATTATTATGATGAGTATTAAATTTTTGAAAAAATAATATCTATTTAGATGAAAAAAAATCTAAAAAAATATTAAAAACAATTACAAAAATAAATGATAGATATGAAAATCTACTAAAAATATCAATAAGCTCAACTTGAATTTATGATAGATTATATACTACCTGAATTGTAAAAAAAGATACTGCCCTACAAAATTCAGCATTATGAATATGAGCTAGAGCATCTTGAATTAAAACAGACTCAAGAATAGATGATGAATATTATGAAAATATAAAATTAAATATAATTTTATGAGAAAACTGAGATTGTTTTGATAGATTTAATATTAGATCAGAAGAAATAAAACAAAGTTTTAAAATTATAAAAAAAGTATTAAAAAGATTAGAAATAATTTGATTTAAAGAAGATAATAATGATAAAAAAATAAATCTAACAAATTGATATTATATTTGAAAAACTGAATGACATAGATGAGAAAGTTTACATTTATCATATATAGAAAATTGAGAAATTAAATATTACAAAATAAAAGATCCTAGTTTCGTTAATTGGACCTTATTAGAATATGCTGTACTAAATAATATTATAGCTGACTTCCCTGTATGCAACAAAAGTTTTGATTTAAGTTATAGCTGATTTGATTTATAAAAAGACTAAAATTAATTAATTTTAGTCTTTTTATTTTCAAAAACTGTTATAAATAATATCACAACTATTTATTTTCTTTATTTTTTTAAAATTGTTTAATAATTTATTCCAATCTATATATTTAACTAATAAATATGATTTAAATCAATCAGGTTCATAAAATCAGACTTCTCACTTATTTATAAGTTTTATATTTCCCTCTTCTTGTCATGGTATAAAAGTAGGAACAATTACTGGAGTATCAGTTGCTATACATTCTGACATAGTAGCTCATCAAGCTTTTCATATAAAAATTCCTATATTTTTATAATTATCTAATAATTTTAAAAAATCAATAAATTCTATATTATTATATAGAAATATATTTTGTAATTTTTTATATAATAAATCATTTCTTCATTTTATAATTTTAATATTATAACTAGTTTCGACTAATAATTTTAATACATTAATTATATATTTTTCATCAAGTCATGTTAATAATATATAAATATTTTTATTATTAATTTTCTTTTTAACTATAAAATATTTTTTATCTATTGGAAAAAAAGAAACAATAACATTATCTTTTTTGTGTTCAAACTTATTAATAAATTTTTCTTTAGAATATTCGTCTATCACAAAATATTTATCAATATAATCTCATTCTAAATACCAAATAGAATGTATTTTAATAGAATCTGTTATAATGATTCATGATTTATAATTTTTTCAATTTTTATCAATATTATTTTTTATAAAAATACCCCAAAATGGAAAAATAGATAATACTATATTAGGATTATATTCATTAATTAATTTATTAAACTTCTTTTGATATATAGGATAACTTGTAGAAAAAATAATCTCTTTTATCTTTTTATTATCAAGTATATTAAATGTTTTTTCCCAAATTTTAGGATATTTACTACAAAAATCTTGATAAAATGATTGAGTAGTTTTTCATGTAAAATTATCAATAAAATCAACTAAATCAATTATTTTAGTTTCATATCACCTATCTTTGTAATATTTTTCTAAAGTATTGGCTGCAACATTATGTCAAGCTCAATATGAGGCAGTTAATAATAATATTTTTTTATTTATATTTTTTTCAGTCATTATTTTTATTTTTTTTATATTTTTTTAAAATACTTAATATTAAAATTATCATAATAATTATAAGTATAACAATTTTGATTGAATTTCATAGTATACTTAAAATTAAATCAAAATTCTTTCAAAAAAAATATCAAACAAATATAAATAATCAAATTCAACCTACTACTCATAAAATATCAAATTTAATGAATTGTTTATATTTTAATTTAAAAGTTCAAGCTATAAATGGTGTTATCCGTGCTAATGGTCAACTAAATCTAGCAATTAAGACTCAATATCATCATTTTTCATTAAAGAATTTTTCTAATTTATTGACATTTTTTTCATTTAAATATTTTCAAAAAAATCTATGTTTTTTAAAATAAGATAAAATTTTATCTCAATAATTAAATCATAAAAAATAACTTAAATTATCTCATAATAATCATCAAAATAACAATACTGGAATAACAATAAAAATATTAAGAATACCATATCAAGCTAATATTGATCATGATAAAAAAAATATTTCTCAATATAAAAATAAACTAAATGGGAAAAAAGCTTCTCAAATAGATCATAAAAATAATATTAAATATGCAATATTTTTATGATTTTCAATAAATATAATCAGATTATTTAATAAATCATGCATATTATTTTAAAATAAATATATAAGCTTTCCCATCACTAAAAAACGAATCTCATGAAAAATTTGTTCATTCAAATCAATCTTCTAATTGTATTTTTTTTATCTGATATTTATATAAATAATTATTTTTAAGACTGTTATAAATATATTCTCTTTCCTTATCAATATTTGGATCAATTTTATGAGTAATTCACCATTTTAGTCAATCATCATAGATTCAGCATCAAACATAAATATAATATTTTCAAAGTTTATAATCAGTTTTCCATATCCTTATATGGTGCCTTAATTTAATTGTATCTTTTTTTGTCAATTTCTGAAATCAATAATTTTGAATTTTCTTATTCCAATACAAAGGTGTAATAGGTGCTGTATTATATTTTTTATTATCAAATAATGAAGTTCATATATTTTTAATTGAAGTTCTTCAAAGTTTATCAGAACCATTCCATCATGATTTTTCAAAAATATTTTTTATATCTACTTTATTTTTTATTAAGAAAATAAAATTTATTGGAACAGAAGATCTTCAAGTTATTGTCTCAGTAAATCTTAATTTTGAATTATTTTTAAAAATATCATTTACATTAGATATATTTATATATGTTGATATTTTATTATTTATAAAATCAATATTTTTATAATAATTATTACAACCTAAAATTGCAATAATAAAAGCAATAAATATTAATAAATATATTATTAAATTATTATAAATACTATAATACTTTTTATTATTTTTTTTATAAAACTGATTTAAGTATCCTACAATAGTTATTCAAAATAACAATCATAAAAATCATAAAAACCAGCCAGCAATAACATCACTCAAATAATGTACATTTAAATATAATCTAGAAAATCCTATTAAAAAAGCAATTATAATTCATATAAAAGTAAAATTTATTTTATTTTTTATTTTTTTAGTATTCTTTAAAAATAACCAAATAATAAATCAATATAAAGCAACTGAAATAGTAGCATGAAAACTAGGAAAACTATATCAAATTTCTTTATACACAGCATATTCTGGTCTAGGTCTTTCTATAATAATTTTAGATAATACAGCTATAATACTAGATATTCATATAGAAGATATTAATCAAATTATTTCTATTATTTTATTTTTTAATAATAATATTAAAGATATTATAATTGTTATTAATAAAACAAATAAACTATATCAAAAATAAGATATAAATAAGAAAAAATTAATTAATCTAGTATCTTTAAAGTAAAAGAAAAAATCAGATAATCTAATATCAATTTGAGTAATTAATGTTCAATCTAAAATAGAATCTGTAAGTCAAATATATTCAGTTAAAACATATATTATTAAAAAAACTAATATTGTAGAAGGTAGTCATAAAAAATCATTTTTATTAAATCTATTACTTAAAAAGATTATTTTTTTAGGATTATTCTTTATAAAAGTTTTAATTTTTTTATTAGAAAAAAATTCATAACTCAAAAATTTAATGAAATCATATAAAAAATTTAATATATTTTTTCAAAATTTAATAAAAATAAATTTAATAAAATAAATTAAAAATAAAATTAATACTAATAATAATATTATATACCCTAATCTACTAGCCCAAGTTTCTGCCAATCATAGACTTGAAGAAAATATATATCATACATCTACAAAGACTAAACTCCAAGCAATAGCACCTAAAATATTGTAAAATAAAAATTTTCATATCTTCATTTCTAATATTCATGCTACAAATGGAATATTTTCTTTTACTCATGGAATTAATTTTCAAAAAAGCACACTTTTTCATCAATGTTTTTCAAAAAAAATATCGGCTTTTAAAAAATGTTTAGCTTTTATAAAATAAAAACCATCTTTTAAAGCTTTAGTTCATACTTTTTTTCAAATATAAAAACTTATCAAATTTCAAATAACATTTCATAAAATCGAAAAAAATAAAATATCTCAAAAATCATAATATCAACCTCCAGCTAACATTCAAAAAATTATAATTATAGTTGTTCCTGGCATAAAATAACCTAATATAATCAAATTTTCAATAAATGCAGACAAAAAAACTATTAAATATCAAATAGAATTTAAATGTTGTAAATGTGGAATAAAATTTATTATATAATCTTGCATAAATTATTTCTAATTTTTATTTTATTAAAAGAATAAAATATTAAATTTAATATTTTCTTAAAAACAAAAATTAATTAATCTTTGCTTTTATTTTAGGCATAACATCAAAATTATTTATTTTGTATTAAATAAAAGCTAGCTACAACTCCTGTTGTTTCTGTTCTCAATATTCTATTTCAAAGATGTACTTTATTAAATCATAAATTCTCAAATACATTTATTTCTTCTCAACAAAAACCTCATTCAGGTCATACAAATAAATTAATTCATTTATCATAATCTAACTTTAATTCTTTTAAGCTAACTGACATATCATCTTCAGTATGAAAAACTATATTTTCATTATTTTTAAAATCATCTAAATTTATATCCTCTTCTATAATTAATTCTGGAACTCTTGATCTACCAGATTGTTCAGTAGCTTCAATTATTATTTTATTTAATCTTTCTATTTTATTTTCAGATAATATAAGCTTTTGACTTCTTTCTCCCCTAAAAAAATAAAATCAAGTAACTCATACTTCTACACCTTTTTGAATAATATATTCAATTTTATCTATTTTATTAGGCAAAGCTCATAAAATATTTAAATCAAAATCTATTTCATTATCAATATTTATTTCTCATTGTTTCTCTAAATATACTTCTCTTTTTTCAATAGTTATTATTTTATAAATAAAATCTATTTCATCATTACCATTAAAAAAAGCAAATTCATCTCATGATTTAGCTCTAAGTACTTTATTTAATTGGTTTAATAAATCAGGATTTTTAATAACTATATTATCATCCGATTTATCTAAATGTGGAAAATAGAATCTTTGCATATTTTTTTATTTAATAATAAAATAAAAACTCGCAATGCGAGTTTTTATTATCTAGGCATACCATAAAAATCCATACCTTTTGTATCAACCATTGATTTAGTTTCAAAATTTTTCTTTTTACCTTTGATAAAAAAACCTCTTTCATCTAAAATACCTTGTTCTTTAAGAGATTCAATATTTTTAGTTTTTAATCTTTTTTTTGGAAATTTCTTCTTATTTTCTAGATAATGATTTCTATCTTTATATGATTGATTTTTTCTTACTTGAGGATTTTCATTACCAATATAAGCAGAATGATCCGTCTTTTTCTTCCCTTTTGCCAATTTTCTTGCCGCAGCTTGTTTTTTTACAACACTAGATTTTAATCCGTGACTATTTGCCATAATATTTTCTTTTAATATTAAATTTTTAGTATTTTAATTATTTTTTTCAAAAAATAAAGCTCAAAACTCATTTTTTAGAATTTTCTAAATGATAAGGTCTAAGCTGTATTTTAAAATGGAGCGGGGGACGAGGTTTGAACTCGCACACCCAAGGGTTGAAGCCTTAGTACACTCACTCTTTTATGTTACCCCCGCATATATGCCTTTTTAAATGCAAAAGCATTGTATGTTTTTTCATTTTATAGTCAAATATTTTTTTGTCTTTTTTATAAAATATGATAAACTAATTCTAATTAATATTTATTAATAAATAAAAATGTTTGAAATCAACATAGATAAAATAGTTACAAATCTATATTCATCAATAATCACAAATATAGAAATATATTTACCCAAAATTATATGAGCACTTTTAATATTATGAATATGAATAATTATAGCTATTGCTATTCATAAATTTACAATGTATCTTTTCAAAAAATTTAAAATTATTGAATTAATTGATAAATTAAATATTGAATTTGAAAATGAACAAGATAAGAAAGAGCTAAATACAGAAAAAACAGAAAAACAAATAACAAAAAAAGTCCAAACTAAACTTTCAGATAAAATAAAAATTAATGAAATAGTATCTAAAGCAATTTCATACTATGTATTTCTAGTATTTTTTAGGTTATCAATAGTAGTTATTTGAATAAAAGAAGTCGAAGATTTTCTAAAAGATTTACTTACATACTTACCTAGTTTATTTATTGCAGTAGTTATATGATTTTTTTGAGTAAGATTTGCAAATTTTATATATGATGTAGTATTTCATGCTCTTGATTTATCAAAACAGAAAACAGCAAAGATAATAGCTAGCTGAGCAAAAGTGATAGTATTATTCTTTACACTTATGGTTGTATTAAGTAAAATTTGAATTGCTACTGAAATAACAAACACTATATTAATTTGATTTATTTCAATGTTAGCACTGGCTTGATGACTTGCATTTTGATTATGAGGTAAAGATATCGCACATGAAATACTTGAGAGTTTTAGAAAATAAAAGAACTATTTTTAAAATAGTTCTTTTATTTTATTTGAAATAATCATCATTTTCAATAAATTTGTGTTGCATCAGGTGAAGTAATAGCTGGAAATATTATATCACATTTTCTCAAAGTAGATGTAAAATCTAAAGATATATTACATGGACAACTATTACATGATACATTTCAAAATAAAACATCTCATCATGTATATTCACAACTAGTAGCTAATTCTTTTGGTAAACAAACATTTGTATCATTAGTACATATATATCATGATTTACAATCATTATCAATATTACATTCTCTTTCTAATATGGGAGCTCATTTATTTCTCTTATCTCAAGGAACTAAAGGTAAAACATCATCACAATTATTTACTCAGTCATTATCTGAATCTATATTACAATTTTGTCATATAACTTGTATCAAAACTGTTGCTTTTACTGTTTTTCAAAGACTATCAGTTACTATTAATAATACTTCATAAATTCAATCATTTTTAAAAATATTTTTTATTTTTTTTCAATATCAAGTATTTCAATCTCAAAAATCCCAAGAATAACTATATGGTCAAACTCAACCTGAAACAATTCAATCAAAATTTACCAAAAGTGGTCATGTTCAATAAATGGGATCAGCATTAATTGATACTTTTAAATCTCAAATATTTTTTTCTGAATTAACTACGTAAATAATACTAGTTGCTGTTGAAGTTAAACCATTTACATCATTACATGTTGTAGTTACTTCATAAGTTCATGAATTCTCAAATATATGATTTACATCTATTCAAATTCAACTAATTCAATCTCCATAATCCCAACTACATACATATGGTCATTCTCATCCATCTGGTTTTGCTGTTAAATCTACATCTAACGGTCAATTCCCATAAACAGGACTAGCATCTACTTCTAATCAAAAACTTGTTTGTTCTTTATTTATATCTGTTACATATATAGTACTAGTTGCTGTTGAAGTTAAACCATTTTTATCATTACATGTTGTAGTTACTTCATAAGTTCATGAATTCTCAAATATATGATTTACATCTATTCAAACTCAACTAATTCAATCTCAATAGTCCCAACTACATACATATGGTCATTCTCATCCATCTGGTTTTGCTGTTAAATCTACATCTAACGGTCAATTCCCATAAACAGGACTAGCATCTACTTCTAATCAAAAACTTGTTTGTTCTTTATTATTAACATTAATAGTATTATAAACTTCAGCAGTATTTCAACAATTATCTATAACTCTAAGAAAAACTGTCCACTTTCAAGTATTTAAAAAACTGTAATTATTTAAATAATTTCAATATTTTATAATTTGATTTCAATTATAATTATTATAAAATCTCCAAATATATCATTCTGGATTTTTAACTCAACTTTCACAAGTTGTATATAAATCATTTCAAAAATCATAAGTATTATCTATATCTTTTAAATCTGAAATACTACAATTCTTATCAGACTCACTACATTCTTTATTAAAAATATTCATTTTAAGAGCTATATTATTTTCTTGTTTTTGTCAACAAGCATTAGCTTTTAATGCAACATAAGCAATATGTAAAAAATATTCTTTTGAAATTGCTTGTTTAGGTCTTAATTTTCAATCTTTTTTTTCAATTAATTTATATGTTTTTAAATTTCAATCTAAATCAACTTCTGTAATTTCATAATTTAAAGCTTTAGCTAAATCTGGATAAAAACTATAAACACTTCCATCTAAATTTTTAGGACTAACATCATCAGCAATATTTTCTGTAATAATTCAATTATATATATCTTGTCTAACTTTTTCTGCTTGCTGGTTTGTTAAAATTCAAGAAGCTCTTAAAACTACAGCAATTGCTTCCTCAAGTGTAATAGTATTTGATGGACAAAATGGTTTTTCTCAATCTCTTTGCACTCAATTTTCACATATAGTTCATGGATGATAACCTTTTACAAATCAACTATCATTTGCATCTTCTACACAATAAAAATATTTATTAGATTTACCTATATCGTAAAAAACCTGACTATTTATATATTTATTAATTAAATCAGTTGTAGCATATGGTTGTATACATTTTTTACATGTTACTTCCATAAGTATTCAAACAAATTCATCCCTATTTAATAAAGCTCTAGGATTAAATCTTCAATCACTATCAGGAAAAA
Source organism: Candidatus Altimarinota bacterium (assembly GCA_026988025.1). Lineage (GTDB taxonomy): Bacteria > Patescibacteriota > Gracilibacteria > BD1-5 > UBA6164 > UBA6164. The sequence goes on from JALSMB010000056.1 coordinate 26,275, forward strand.
TCATTCATTTATCATATAATGTCTGAAGTTCATTTAAATATTCATAGTTTGAATCTATGTCACTAAAAATATTCTCAACTTTTATAGAATTAGCAGAAGTATTATTTCATACTAAAAAAAAGACTGAAAAAATAGATATAATTAGAAGAAAAATTATTAATAATTTTTTAAACATATTTTTAAAATTAAACAGCATACATTACAATTCAGGCAGCAACAGAAACATTTAATGATTCTTTTTTACCTCTCATAGGAATAATAACAATTTCATCAGATAAATCCAATATTTTTTTATTTACTCATGTTATTTCATTTCACATTACTAAACAAACTTTTTCTTCATTTTTATTAAATAATTCTGTATATTCTATACTTCTTTTATCTAACTCAACAGAATATATTTTGTATCAATATTTTTTTAGTTCATTAATAACTTCAAATGGATCTTTATAGTATTCCCAGTCTATCCAAGTTTCAGCTCAAAGTGCAGTTTTACTAATATCATTTCTAGGAGGAGTTGGTGTATGACCAGTCATAATCATTTTATCAAATCATGCTCAGTCACAATTTCTAAAAATAGCACCAACATTTTGCATAGAACGTATAGAATCAAGTAGTATTATTTTTGACATTATTTTTATAAATATTAATTATTACTATTTTTATACCCTTTTTTAAGAATTTTTCAAGCAATTTTATTTTTAATTTAACCTTTTATATGCTATAATTTAAATAAATATTAAATAAGAATAAAAGAAATGAATTATTATATTCTATTTTCTGTACTAATAGCTATAACTATAGCATTTTTTATAGTTATAAAAATTTTAAAAAAGAAAGCAGATTACAAAAGAACTTTAAATCTTACTTTTTTAAAAATTACTCTTCCTAAAAAAGATAGTGATTTAGATGAAAAAAAAGAAACTACTAAAGATTTTAAAGAAATGGTAGGTTTAATGGAACAACTTTACTCATCACTAAAATCTATTTATTCAAGAAAAATACTTAAACAAATTTTAGGGCAAGATTTACTTAGCTTTGAATATATTGCTCACGAATGAGAAATATGATTTTATGTAGTTATTCCAAAAGCATATAAATACTTAATAGAGAAGCAAATTAATTGATTTTATACTGATGCAATAATAGAAGAAACTACTGAAATAAATATATTTAAAAATAGGAAACATATTGAAGCAACATATATAAATACTACAAAAGAATTTTTCTTTCCAATTAAAACATATCAAAAACTTGAATCAGACCCTATTAATAATATAACAAATGCATTTTCTAAATTAGAAGAAGATGAGTCGGCAGTAATTCAGATTTTATTAAAACCTATTAAAGATGACTGGCAGTCAGAATGTACTAAAGCTAGTTCATCTTTAATGAAATGAAAAAAAACATGGTTTACTTTAAATCCATTTAAACTATTACTTTGATTTTTAGAAATAATTTTCACAAGTAATGATGATGAAAAATCTACAAATAATGATGATAACACTTCAGCATTAACTCAAGAAAGGTCGAAAACTGTAGATGAAAAATGAGATAAAACAGGATTCGAAACTATTATTAGAATAATAGCAACAGGTAATAATAAAGCTATGGTTGAAACTGAATTAACTAATATTATTTCAGCTTTTACTCAATTTAATTATCCAGATTTTAATAAATTCACAAATACATTAAATCATAATAAAAAATTATTAATAAAAAATTATATTTATAGATATTTTAAAAAACCATTTTATCTTAAAAAAATGATTTTAAATACTGAAGAATTAGCTTCAATATTTCATTTTCCTCATATTAAATATAATACAACACCAGAAATAAAATGGCAAAATTTTAAAATTGTTAAAGCACCAACAAATATTCCAAAAGAGTGACTTTTACTTTGATATAATATTCATAGATGAGTAAAAAAAGAAATAAGAATAAAAACTGAAGATAGATTCAGACATTTTTATGTAATTGGTCAAACAGGTACATGAAAATCAAGTATAATGCAAACAATGGTAAGACAAGATTTTGCTAACTGAGAATGAGTTTGTATTATTGATCCACATGGGGATTTAGCTAGAGATGTACTTCCCTTTATTCCAAGAGAAAGAGCTGATGATGTAATTATATTTGATCCATCAGATTTAGATAGACCAATGTGATTAAATCTACTTGAAGCAGATAGTCCAGAGGAAAAAGAATTAGTAGCTATGGATGCTCTTAATATAATGATTAAATTATTTGGTTCTGAAATATTTGGACCTAGAATACAAGATTATTTTAGAAATGCTGTTTTAACTCTAATGGATTATCCACAAGGTTGAGGTATTACCGATGTTGTTAGATTATTTACAGATGAAGAATTTCAAAAAGATAGAGTTAGACATGTAAAAAATCCTATCGTAAAAGCATGGTGGGAAACAACTTATGCTAAAATGTGAGATAGAGAAAAAGCTGAAATAATTCCATATTTTGCAGCAAAATTTGGTCAATTTACGACTAATAAAATGATGAGAAATATAATCGGGCAGGTTAAGTCTAGTTTTGATATATTAGACATTATGCAAAATAAAAAAATTCTTTTAGTAAATCTTTCTAAATGAAGACTTGGTGATATAAATTCAAAACTTCTAGGTATGATGCTTGTATCAAAAATACAAATGGCTGCTATGAGAAGAGATAAAATACCAAAAGAAGAAAGAGCTGATTTTTTCTTATATATTGATGAATTTCAAAACTATGTAACAGATAGTATTGAATCAATATTATCAGAAGCCAGAAAATATAGACTTTCACTAAATATTGCTCATCAATATTTAGGACAATTAGAACAATCTGATGCACTTACAAAATCTAGTTTAAATTTAAAACAAGCTATTTTTGGTAATGTTTGATCTGTAATGAGTTATAAAATCTGACCTGAAGATTGAGAATTTATGGCAAAATATTATGCCCCTACTTTTTCTGAACAAGATTTGGTAAATATGGATAAATTTAAAGCTACAATGAAGTTATCAGTAGATGGACAACCAACTACTCCCTTCTCAATTATTCCAGTTAATCCATATCTTGAAAAATGAGATATAAAATTAGCAAAAGCATATACAGAACTTTCTAGGCTTAAATATTGAAGAGATGTTGATTTTGTTAGTAAAGAGATTGAATATAGAATTTGAAGTAAATAAAAAACTGATTTTTAATCAGTTTTTTTGTTTATAATTATTTTATTCTTATAGAGTATCAATAAAGAAGAAATCTATCTGTTTTTATTCAACTATTTTCAATAATTCAATTTAATTGATTAAAATTCTCTTCTTTTAATTTTTTATATTTTGAAATTATAGAATTATATTTTTCTAAATCTATTTTATTCATATCGTTTATATATCAGATTTGTTCTTCATATTTTGTTATTATATTATATCAATAATATAAGTACGATTGATTATTTATATTTTTAAATGATTCAATATTTGATAAAGTTAAGAATGGTATCTCATAATTATCTACATTTTCAATAACTAAACTAAAATAATTTCAATTATAATATTTTAGTATTGTATTTAAATAATCTTCATTATATAGAGAGTTATCTATTTTAATATCAATACTATTAACTATAATATTATTACATTCAGCATTTTTAAGTTCTGAGATAAGTCTTTCTTTTTTAATTTCATTATCAATATATAATTCAATTGATTTTGTTTCATTAGTTAAATCATTTCAATTTGAACATCAAATTGAAAAAAATAATATTATAAAAATTAATATCTTTTTCATTTATTTTATTTTAAAAAATAATATTATAAAAATTAATATCTTTTTCATTTATTTTATTTTAAAAAATAATATCATATTAATACAAAAAAGATATATCAAGCTAAATAGATTTTTATTATCTTCTTTATATTAATATTATTAAATCACATGAACATACTTCATAAATGAGATAAAATTGGTATAAATTTTATTACAAATGCTAAAAAGTAAATATTTCATACAATAAAAGATATTTTATTTAAAATTTTAAATAAAATCAATTTTTCAAAAATTCAATCTCATTTTAACTTATAGTTTTTATAAATCTTTCTTCATAAAAATATTAATCAAATATCTATTAATATTAATCAAAAAAATAATAAAATTCAAGTCATAAAGTAATTATATATAAACAATAGTAAATATATACATAATTAATAATTCAAAAATTTTTATAATAAAATCTAACATAATTTATATACATTATTTAATTACAAATATCATTTAAAATTTCTTTTACTTCACTTGAACAAGAAATTATTCATATATTATTTCACAACAAAAAAATAATTTTTTTATCTTTAAATTTTAAAGTATTAAATAATTTAGCTTCTTCCAATGATATATTTAATTTATTATTATTAGATTTTACTCAAATAGTCATAATATTTCATTCTATTCAATTAAGTTTTTCTAAAAATTGTATTCAAAAATTTTCTTCATTTAGATGAATAAGTAATTCTTCTCAGTTGAATTTATTTAATCAGTTTATAAAATCAATATTTTCTCCAACTTCTATAACTAAATTATCAAAAGTAGAATATATAATTTCTCTTAATATTTTTCATCAATTAATATCAAATCATTTAAAATTAACTACAGAACCATCAACACTTATTGTTCACTGATTACTTCAATCAACACTTAAATTTGTATTTATAATATTAGTTTTATCTTCAATACCTTTATTTCAACTACATGAAAATATAAAAAGTAATATAGATATTAAGATTATTATCTTTTTCATTTTTAATATATTAAAAAATAAGACAAGATACCTAAATGGTATCTTATCAATAATATAGATTAACTCAACTAATTTCTACTAATAAAAAGAAATTGTCTAGTACTCATACCTGCTAAAAATTTTTTAACAGTTGTTTTAGTATCCCATTCTGTATTTATAGGATTAGGTTTAATAGGATCTCTAAGATAAATAACTGAATTTTCATCAGTATCTTTTTCTTCATAGCCAACTATTACATAAAAATGCCCGAATGATACTTCAAAAGATGAATCAGCAATTGGTGGCAAATTATTCACAACACCATCTTTAACTTTTTGTAGAAAGATTTCTGCATCTGGTACAGATCTTAGAACACTACCAGCTTTTCCATATCCATTATATTGACTATATTTAGCTGCCATATAAAGATCATAAAGACGAGAACAATACATGCTTCCACAAACTTTTTTATCTCTATAATAAGAAGAATTATACCACATAGTGACATGTAAGTCATCTAATCTTTTATAGTCACCAGTAACATATTCACCTGCCATTTTTAAAGCGGCATGTCCACACCAATATTTATCATTAGGATTTTCATTTTTATCCCATTCATAATAATGAGGAACAATAGAGTTAACAAAATGTTGTTCTGCAAAAGCACAACTAACCAAACTACCAACCATTACCACTATCAAAAGTATTTTTTTCATACTTTCTCCTTCTTTTTATATTTGTTTTTTCTCTAAATTTCAAGAACTTTATTACCCTTTTTTGTAATAAAATTATATTTATTGAAAATTAAAGTGAAAATATTTTATAATTATTACTTTAAAAGTCAAAAGAAAAATCATCATTTTAAGGCTAACCTAAGCCATCTATTAAAAGTTAAACTATTCATTATAATGATGAGATATTAATTTAACCTTAAATATTTAGTATGAAATTTTATTTTATGTTATTAACTTAAATATTGAAGAGATGTTGATTTTGTTAGTAAAGAGATTGAATATAGGATTTGAAGTAAATAAAAAAAAGCCCTTGTGAGTTTGTCTCACTTGGGTTTTTAAATATCATGATGACATATTACACGCTCCTGCTATTGCATATGGATCATCTGATTTTGATTTTTGTTCCCCATGTAAATATAAAAAATTTGTTTTTTTATTCCTATAAAAAGGTAATTTTAAATTATTTTTAATTACAAGAGGTAACACAATTTTATCCCAGTTTTCTCTTTGAATTTTTCTTCTATTAGAAGGATCAACTAGAAAAGGAACAACACTATCTAAGTTTTCTTGACTAGAAAAATGTCTTTTCAAATCAACTACCAAAATTTCTGGCATACCATGTGCCGTACTATCAACTATAATACTTATCATATTATTCTCCTTTTTCCCTAAATGGGAGATATTTATAAAAAGATTTTCTATATTGTCAAAATATTTTTTAAAAAAGCATATAACTCTTTACAAAAATAAGTAAATAAATAAAATACTGCCAATTAATTTAAAATATTAAAAAAAGTAAAAGAAATGGATTTATACAGCATACTAGAAATAGAAAAATCATCTACTAAAGATGAAATAAAAAGATCATATAGAAAACTAGCTATGAAATATCATCCTGATAGAAATTGAGGTGATCCAGAAGCTGAAGTAAAATTTAAAGAAATAAATGAAGCATATTCTACACTTTCTGATGATTCTAAAAGACAACAATATGATATGTTTGGTAAATCAGGTTGAGCAGCTGGATGATGAAATCCTTTTGGTGGGTGATTTTGAGGTCAAGATGTAGATTTATGAGATATATTTGAATCATTTTTTGGTGGATGATCTGGTTGAAGATCAAGACAAAGACAAACTACATTCAAAGGTGAAGATTTAGAACAATTATTAACTATTGACTTAAAAACTAGTATTTTTTGAGGAAAAGAAAAAATTAAATTTAATAAAAAAGAAACTTGTGTTACTTGTGATTGAGAATGAGGTTCTTGAAAAACAACTTGTTCAAAATGTAATTGATCATGACAAATAACTTATACTACTCAAAGTATGTTTGGTACTATTCAACAAACCTGAGCTTGTGATACATGTTCAGGTACATGAGAGATTTTTAAAGAAACTTGTTCAAACTGTCATTGAGATAAAAGAAAAGTAGTTAAAAAAGAAATTGAAATAGATATCCCAGCAGGAATAGATAATTGAATGATTATAAAGATGACTGGAGAATGAAATCATTGAATATGAACAAAAGCTCATTGAGATTTATATATCAAATTCAATGTTAAGTTAGAAGAAAAAGGTCTAACTAGAGATGGTGTAAATTTATATTTTGAACTAGAAATAGATATAATCGAAGCAATTTTATGAACAACTAAAGAAGTAAATATACCTGTTATATGAAAAAGAAATATAGATATAAAAGCTTGAACTTATCACTGAACAATTATTAAAGTATCTTGAGATTGAGTTAAACATATTGATAGTGAATCTAAATGAGATTTATTTATAAATATTTCTTTAAAAATTCCTAAAAAATTAACTAAAAGTGAAAGAGAACATTATGAAGAAATAGCAAAAGAAAAAAAAATAAATGTAAATAAAGCCTGAGTATTTAAAAAAATCTTTGGCTAAAATAAAACTCCTAAATTTTATTAGGAGTTTTTTATAAAAAAATTAAATAATGAAAAATATACAAAAATATATAACCTACATATTTATAATATTTTTTTTGGTTATTTTTAGTTTTTACCATTTTGAAGAATATAAAACTTTTCATCAAAATAAAATTCAATTAAAAAATAGTAATAATATTTTAAATGAAAAAATTAAAAATTTTGATTTAAAATATATAAAAGAATTAAATAATATAAATTTATACTATACTCCAAATAAAGATTTATTAGAAAAAATTATATATAAAATAAAAACATCAAAAAAAGAAATATTATTAGAAACATATATGCTTACAGAAAAAAGGATTCAATCAGCATTAATACAGGCATATAATAGATGAATAAATATAAAAATATTATTAGAAAAAACTCCATATAAAGCATATAATATAAATAATAAATCTTTTAATAAATTAAAAAAATCCTGAATAAATATTAAATGGTCTAATAAACAAGATTATGTATTTAATCATTCAAAAGTACTATTAATTGATGATTTATCAATAATATCTACTTGAAATTATTCTTATTCTACTTTTACAAAAAATAGAGACCTTTTTATATTTACAACAGATAAAAATATTAATCAAAAATTAAAACAAAACTTTGAAAATGATTTTTATATGTATAAAATAAATATCTATGATGATAACTTAGTATTCTCCCCTAATACATCAAGAATAAAATTTGAAAAAATATTTAATTATGCAAAAAAAGACATAAAAATGTATTTTCAATACATGAAAGATGATGATTTAGTAAATTTATTAATTAAAATAAAAAAAGAAAAAAATATAAATATTGATATAATTTTACCTGAAACAGCAAAAAATGATAAAAATATTAAAAAACTTGAAAAATCTTGAATAAATATACATTTCTTTAAAAAATATAAAATACATGCAAAAGCCATTTTAGTAGATTCTGAATATTTATTTATTTGAAGTATTAATTTTTCAGATTATTCAATAGATAAAAATAGAGAAGTAGGAATTTTAATTAAAAATAAAGAAATAATTACTAATTTTTTAGAAATTTATAAACAAGATATAAAAAAAACATATTAGCAATATAAAATAACAACATAATTCTTTACAAATAGCCATTATCAATATAATTATATTATTCTAAATTGATTATTAATTAAAGATTAAAAGTGAATCTATTAAATAAAACAATTCTAATACTAATTACATCATCTGTTTTTCTGTTTTTAATATTTGTTACATTTATAACAAATAATTTAACTACATTTGAAAAACCCTATTATGAAAATACTCAAAAATGATTATATGAATTAATTCAAAAAGATAATTCATATATATTATCAAGACAAATAACAAATAATACCTGAGGTATTTTAGTTAATCAAATTAACACTTCTGATAAAGTACTTTTTTCGTATTGAAAAGTTGAATCAAAAATTTGATCATGAAATATAATAATAAATATAACTCCTTGAATATACTTATTCCAATTAAATGAAATAAATTCAAATTATATAATATCATGAGAATGATTTGAATTAACTAATAAATGACCTTGATTATTTATTATTAATTCATTAAATTCAAGAAAAATATTAACATTTTCAATAAATAGCTTATTATCATTAAAATTAAAAAATATTAAAACAAATGAAGTAGCTACTAATGTTTTTCTATACCCACACGAATACTTAGTATTTAATCCATTAAAAAATATTTTTGTAAAAAATGCAGATTTATTAAAAATTGAACAAACATTTAATCTATGATATTTTAATGATAAAATAGAATTATCAGATGATTTTTTAAATTTAATATCATTAAAAAACAAAAAATGAAGATGATTAATTACGCAATCATTGTCATTTTTAAAATATGAAAAATCACAAAAAGAGAAATATATAAAAGATTTCTCTAATTCTACATTTTGATTATTACCATGAGAAAAAATAATTACACATTATTTTAAAATGTTTATTAATCCTAATAAAAAAAGTTTATATTATAAAAACATACTAATAAGAGATATTAATTGATTGTTAAAAAATAAAAATATTGATAATTCAACTATCAATGATATATATACAAATCTAAATGAATTAGCTCTCATTGATAAAGAATGAGAAAAATTAATAAATAAAATTATAAATTTTTATTATATAAATGTACTCACTTCTAATTCATCTATTAATTCTAAAATTAATTTTTCAAAATTAATAAATAAAATTAATAATAAAAATAATACTAATTATTTAACATCATTACTTTATTTAGAAAAAATATTTAACAACTACTCATCCAAAGATTTTTATAAAAATATAAATGAATTTACAGAAAAATATTTTGAGGATTTAAAAATAAGTATAGATGCTCCTGAAAAAAATAAGGTAAATATAAATGATGTTGCTTGAATAGATTATTTAATTTATTTTTTATGAAACATAGTATTAAATTCAGATATATCATGAACTAACGATATATGAGATATTATTACAGTTTTTAATACATATGTAAAAGTATCTAATTGATTTTATAAATATAGTAATACAGAAATAAAAAGAATATGATTATTTACATATTCTAAGATATTAAATAAATTTATAAAAATTTTAGATGATTACTATTTTAATGAAGATATTAATACAAATTTATTAACTATAAAAGATTGAGTTTTATTAAATAAAAATGAAATTATTATTTTAGAATGAGATATTAATAATATTTTTTCCTTTTTTAATACTAACAAAGTAGTTCTTAATACAACAAAGAGTAAGAAAGATAAATTTCTTAGTATAAAAATATATCCTGATTTAATAAAAAAATATAATAAATATTTTTTAGCATTAAAAGATTATGAAGAGTATTTAGCAACTTATGATACAACTAAAAAAGAATTATTAGAAACTAATTCTATTAATGAGTGAAAGGTAATCATTTCACTAACAATAGATAAAGCAAAGAAATATTTAAAAGCATTTAATTGAGTAGAATTTCAAAATACAAAGATAACAATTATGGATTATGTATATTGTTCAAATCCAACAAAAGAAAATGAAAAAATTGAGTTAACTAACCCATATTGTTATAAAATTGATAATTTAATATTAGATAAACAAAAAATGTCTTTTATACTATATCCTTTTACTGAGAATAAAATTAATAATATAGTTGTCGCATGAATACCTAAAACATGAACGTATAAATTAGATAATATTGAAAACGAATTAGCGCAAAAGTTAAAAACTATTAAAACAAATAAAGAACTATATATATTTGAAAATTTTCTATTTAATACTTTTTGAAGAAAGTTAGCATGAACAAATTCAAATAATAATAATAATAATAATAATAATAATAATAATAATAATAATACAGTAGACCAAGAAAGCCAAGAAGACCCGGTTATAAGGATATTTAAAAGAAATAAACTATTATGATATAAATGAGATTTTGCTAATATAGATTGAACTATTAGTATAAAATATAATGATTTAAAAGTAGAAAAAAAATGAGATAAATATAATATATATATTGATTCATCAGATTTTAATATAGGTATTTCAAAAAACGAATCTTATAGATGAAAATTTTCATCTAATTATAATTTTTCTGAAAAACATAGTTTTATAAATCCTGAATTACTATTACAAGAGAAAAAATCTGAAAAATATTTACTTTTATGAAATAAAATATATATTACTTGAGAATACAAAGTAAATACTATTAAAGAATGATTAACTTATTTATTTAAAAAATATAAAGAAATTAATTTTTCCTTAAAAGCTATTTCTGAAATATTAAATAATAGTAAAATTAAAATAATATATGATAAAGAATCTTGAGTTATAACATTTAATACAACTTATAATTGAGATAATGTAATTTTACAATTATTAAATTGAAAAATAATAAATTGAACATATAAATGAAATAGTATAATAAATAATTCAATAAATTATGAATCAATAAATTCTATACTAATTAATATAACAAAATAAAATGAGACAAAAAAATAAGTGAGTTAAAATAATGGCTTTTTTAGCATTATTTTGAATAATTATTTGAATAATTTGAACATGAGTATTAGTGATACTTAATAATAATACTGCGACTACTACCGATAAAACTATTAGTCCAGAACAATATTTAGAATTACAAAAATTAATAGAAGCTCAATCTTGAGAAACTATAAATACAAAAACTTTAACTTGAGAAACTAAATAATATGAACTTAAATACAAGAATAACATGAGCAGCTTGAGCATGAGTTAATTCAACAGTAGATATAATTGCTGAAATGTATGCAGAACTTTGATATGACCTAATAAGTGATATTGAATATGAGTCTAGAATTAAATGATGAGTGAATTTTTTTGATGTAAATATATCAGATAACTCTGAAAAATTTCTTACAAAATATGTAGATATTTGTTTAGCGTTTAATGATAAAAGTTTAGAAAAACAATTATCTTCTCTTAAAAAAGGTGCAACAATTATTATAAACACAAAATGGATAAAAAAATTATCAGATAAAGATATATCTTTATCTGATTTTAATGTTCTTGAATTAGACATTAAAGATAAATATGATAATACTTACCTTCTTTGAATATATGCACTATATTTAAATTTAGATATAGATATTATATTAAAAAAAATAGAAAAAGTATTTGCTAGAAAATGAGAAGATACTGTTAATAAAAATAAAGATATAGTTAAAAATATTTTTAAAACTTATAATATAGAAAAAAAATCAGAACTATCAATTTGAAAAGTCTGAGAACCTAAAACTATTATTTACTGAAATAAATCTTTAACTAAATGAGCTATTGCTGGTTGATTAGAATATTATTCAGCATATCCTATGACTCCTGCTTCTACTATATTAACAGAAGTTATTAAAGATTGAAGTGTAACTTATATTCAAAATGAAGACGAAATAGCTGTTGCTAATTCTGCTCTATGAGCAAGTTTTACTTGAGCAAGAGCAATGTGTGGAACTTCTGGTTGAGGTTTTGCTCTTATGACAGAAGCATTAAGTTTTGCAGTACAAGCTGAATTTCCTATTACAGTTGTTTTATCTCAAAGAGCTGGTCCATCAACTGGTACTCCAACTTATCATGAAGCATGAGATTTAAATTTTGCATTAAATCCAACTTTTGGTGACTTTAATCATGTAGTAATGTACCCTTCATCTCTAGAAGAAGCATACTATTTTTGATGACTTGCATTAAATATTGCAGATAAATATCAAACTCAAGTAATATTATTAATGGATAAACAAAGTTCAGAACTTCATTGAACAGTTTCAGAATTAAAAGTTCCTGAAATAGATAGATGAGTTATTTTAGATAATCCTCCTGAAGATTATAAAAGGTATGAATTAACAGATTCTTGAATTTCTCCAAGAGTAAAAGTATGAACTAAAAATTGAGATTTCATAGCTACAAGTTATGAACATGATGAATACTGAGCTACAAGTGAAGATTCAGAATTAAAAAAGAAATTTACAGAAAAAAGACATAAAAAATTAGATAATTTCTTTAAAAAAGAATGAATTTACTGATATGAAGTTATTAATCCTAAAGCAGATAAAATAATTATTGTAACGTCTTTTACAAGCTATACTGCAAAAGAATTTGTAAAAAATAATCCTGAATTTGGTCTAATTATAATGAAAATTATTAAACCACTAGATGAAAGAATACTTGAAAATATAAAAGGTAAAAAAGAAATAATTTTTGCAGAATCAAACTATTCTGGTCAACTAGAAAACTATGTGACAAAAGAATTATGACTTAAATATATTGACTGACTAAAAATTTCAAATATCAGAAAATATGATTTATTCCCTTTTTATATAGAAGACTTTAATGAATTAAAAAAATAATATGAGATCTTGATTAAATAATATACAATGGTGTGCTGCTTGTGGTGATACATTAATAATCTGAGCAATTAAAAAAGCATTTGCAGAACTTGAAATAGAATCACATGAGAGAGTTGTTGTTTCAGGTGTTTGATGTAGTGGTAAAGCTAGTCAATATATTGATTGATATGCTGCTGAAACTCTTCACGGTAGAAGTTTACCTTTTGCTACATGAGTTAAACTTGCTAAACCAGAAATGACTGTTATGGCTATGTGAGGTGATGGTGATGGTTATGGTATTTGAGTTGGTCATTTTGTTCATGCTTGTAAAAGAGATTTAGATATAACTTATATAGTTATGGATAATGAAAACTATGCACTAACAACTGGTCAAGCAAGTCCTACTACTCCTATATGAGCAAAAACTAAAACTACACCAGAATGAAATACTTCAGAACCATTTAATCCAATAGAAATAGCTAAAAAAGCATGATGTAGTTTTGCTAAGATTGCTGATTCTATAAAATTTGCTGAAATGAAAGATATTATTAAAGAAGCTATACAACATAAATGATTTTCTTTAGTAAGTATCCATCAAGCCTGTCCAAGTTTTAAAAGATGGTAAAATACGAGATTTTCTCGTATTTTTTTGCTTTAATATTTAAAATATGTTTTAATATAAGTAATACTTATATTTTTGATATTTTTATGCTAAAAAAACTAATAAAAACATATTACAATCTACTAGATGAAAAACTAGAAAATTGAACAATGGTAGTCCTTCTTATAGCTATTTTAATAGTTTCTGCATGAATATTAACTAAAGATGCAAATGCAAATTTATTAGTTAAAACTAATATCATAGAAAGTAATATCACTACCCAAAATATAATCATAATAAATTGAATTAAATATAATTTAATTTTAGAAGAAATAAAAAAATAGAAATGATTCTTAAGAATCATTTCTATTTTTTTTATTAAATTTTTTTTATATTTATTTTGATAAAATTTTATTTTTTATTTTTTAAAAAACTAAAATCGATCTTTATATCTTTTATAAATTTCAAAATCTCATCTTTATGTTTTTTTCAAAAATCAATTACCCTATCTTTATCCTTCTTAGCGATATTTTTTCAAGAACTTAATGAATATTTAAATAAATCATTTAATTCTTTATTTGTAGACTTAATTCATTTAGATTTTTTGTATAAATAATAACTTAATATTTTTCATATAGAATATGTTAATCAAAAGTTTAATGGTATAATCAAATATCATCATAATCAAAATGTTCATATTTTTGATAATCATACAACTCATTGTCACAATAAATAACTTCATCAAATACTTCATATTATAGTAGAAAAAATTTCTTTTGAATCTTTAGTTGTTAACTTAATTCAATATTCTTTTGCTATCTGATTTAATAAATATAAATGTAATGGAAGTAATGCATAAGTATCAAAAAATGGTATAGGTTGAATTCATAAAACTGCTGCTACAGATGCAAATTTAAATATAGTATCATCAATATTTTTTATAGATTTATCCATATTATTTAATATCGAAAAATCTCATTTTTTTATTTCTTTATCATTATAAATAATTTCATAAATATCAATATTTTCTAAAATTCATTTAAATGTTGTTTGTCATAAAAAAATAGATTTTATAGATTTTTCACTTTTTATTTCATTATATAAATTTCATGTAAAAAATATTCTATTGGCATCAGTAATTGATTGTAATCTAGAAGAGATATTTACTGCTTCACCAAAATAATCATTTCACTTTACAGTAAATTTTTTATCTAAAAATCCACTATCAATAGTAATTCTTAATTCAATTTTAAATAAATCAAATTTTATTTTAGAATTATAAATTTCTAATTCTTCTTGTATACTAATTGCACATAAAACTGAATTTTTAATATTCTTAAAAATAATCATATATGAATCTCATAATGATTTAACTATTTCTCAATTATATTTACTAATAATAGGAAATATAATATCATTTAATTTATTTAATAAATCCTCTATTTGTTTTTGAGTTAAAAGAGATGTTTTCAAGGTGAAATTTTTAATATCAGTAAACAAAACAGCTCATTTAATTCTTCAAATTTTTCTCATTTATTTTTATTATTTATAACTATATATAATATATCATATTATTAATATTTAAACAAAAAAATATATATAGAATTTCGGCTTAATTGTAAAAAGTGTGTGGCTGAGATGATTAAATTTTACCATGTAAGAGAGATAAAGTGAGTTTCACTTTTCTCTCTTTTTTTAGCCCTCTATGAAGACTAATTTTAGGTTTAATATGTCAA
>JALSMB010000057.1 GCA_026988025.1 Candidatus Altimarinota bacterium
GACATATTAAACCTAAAATTAGTCTTCATAGAGGGCTAAAAAAAGAGAGAAAAGTGAAACTCACTTTATCTCTCTTACATGGTAAAATTTAATCATCTCAGCCACACACTTTTTACAATTAAGCCAAGTTTTTTAATACTTCATATTTTTTCCATATAAAAATTTTAATTTATATTTTTTATATCATAGTATTAATTGAAATATTGTCAATAGTTATATTTAGAATTATCTAGATTAATGTGTTAAAATAATATAAATATAATTAATAAAATATATGGTTAAATTAAAAACTGAAGTACAAAATAATATATCAGAAATAATTCCTGATTTTGTTAAGAAAAAAAAATTTGATAAACTTGTAAATGAGGGAAAAAAAACATATGAAAAAATTAAAAATAGAAATACTGACCCAGAAGTGTTAAAAAAAATTGAAAAAGAATATAATGACGTAATCAATGCTAGAAATTATGCAAAATCTGAACAGTCAATAAATTGAACTGAATTAGTAGCACAAGAATATTCAGCATTAAAAAAAGAAGTAATGGATTTAGGCAGATATTTAAAAGCAGATATATCAAATTATAGTTTCGATACAAAAAAATTTCTTATTAAAGATGAAAATAATATTCTTATATCTAATTGAAAAAAAACACCTAAAAGAATATTAAATAAAATTGAAAAAAATACTGAAATTTATTTAAATTGAAATATAAGTTTAAAAAACTTATCACACAATGAAATATGATGGATGCTATCATGAATAGAAATATTAATACAAAGCTGAAAAAGTAGTATAAAAGAAAAAATTATTAATGAACTATCTCAAGATCCAAAATGACTAATATTTTTAAAAAATAACTGGACAAAAATTGCTACTAACCTTCAATTTGAAGCTAAATTGATACAACCACTATTTAATGATATTATAGCATCAGCATCTAAAGCAATAAATATACAAATAACAAAATATCTAAAAGAAAATAATCCAGATATTACAGATATAGAAATTAATGATATTTTATCTAAAATAAATACAGAACTTTCAAAGTGAACAGATATGCATAAAATTATAACTCTTTTAGAAAAATTTAAATGAGTTAAATCTAATGCAGAATTTACAGATTTTATATGAAATATTATAGATTTAAAAAGTGTAGAAACATATTTTATAAAAGAAAATATTGAAATTAATGAAACAGATGCTAAAGATGGATATAAGGAAGCTATAAAAAATAATGATTCTATTGAAGAAGTTGAAAAATTAAAAGCTAAAGTTGAGAAAACTAAAAAAGAACTAAAAAAAACTAGTTCTATACTAAAAAAACAAGAAACTCAAGTTAAAATTTTAGAAACAGTTAGTAAATCAGATAAATTATCTAATACATTCATAAATAAAACAAAGGATTGATTAAATGATGTAGAAATAAATAAAGAATTAATAGTTATAGCAAAAAAAGAATGATTAATAGAATTAAGTAATGAATTAGAACAAACACTTACAACTTTTGAACAGATTCAGATTGAAACTGAAATATTAAACGAAACAGAAAGTATTGAAACAAATTTAAATGATATAGAGTCTAATAATGAAACATTAAATGAATTTACTCCAGTATCTACAATAACATACGAAAACTGAGAAGAATTAAATTATATAAAAACATCTAATTGATTTAATATAGATGACTGAAAAGAAAATAGTGAAGGTATAGATATTACAAAAGATGAATTTCAAAGAATTAGCTGAAAAGAAGGATACAAAGCTAAAGAAAATTTAATTATCTTTCATGATTTTTTCATAAAAGAAGTAAATATTCCTATAATATGGGAAAAAAGAAAAGAAATACTTTTAGCTATATGAAGTAGAGATATCCAAAATGATAAAGATAGTATTAAGAAATGAGAATTAGAATTAATAACTAATAATATATTAGAATTAATATATTGAGAAAAATTTAATCTAAAACTTCAATCAGCTAAATTAAAATTAAATAAATTTTCAGAACATAGTAGTACTTTAAGTGATAATAAAACTTATTGAATTAGATGAACATGAAAATTAGAAAAAATGATGATAGATAGATTAATAATAGAAAATTGAAAGTTTAATATTCAAAAATTTAGAGATATAAAAAAAATATGATTAATTAATACAAAAGAAGAAAATTAAAACTTTCTTCTTTTTATTTAAGCTAAATTTTGCCTAAAAATCCAAAATATAGTATAATAATAATGTATTAATTATATATACATTATGGCTATAAATAGGAAAAATATTGAGAAAAGAATTCTTGATATACTTACATATATAGAAAATGATACTCTAGCATTCCCCTTGAAGCAAAATATTAAGCTATTTTCGCTAAAAGAATTAGAACAACTGCTGGAGTTTTTAGAGACCTGAAATTTTGAACCTATATATAAATTAATAGATAAAAAATATAAAGAATACTTATGATTAATAGAAGAATTAAAAACATTGAAAATAAAAAAGAAAATGAATTGATTTAAAAAACAAGAATTAAAAGAGCAAAAACAAGAACAAATAAAATTAAATACTTTAATAAATTTTTAAAAATATAATTATGAATCCAGGTATAACAGAGTGATTATCTACAGAACAATTACAACAATTTGATGTAGATAGTATAAAAGAAGTAATTAAAAAATATGAAGAAACTAAAGAATTAACTGATTTTAATATAGATTGAAATGATTCATTAAGTTTAGAAGAAATAGAAATTTTTAATCAATTAGAAAAAACTTGAGATATTTTAGATTGATTAAATCAAATAATAAAAGAAATAGAAAAAAGAAAAATTGAAAAAAAAGAAACATCAATATTTGAAAATATTTTTTGAGATAAAGAAACTATTAGTTCAAAAAATATAGAAGACTATTCAAAGGAAGAATCAAAAAAAGTTTTAGAATATTTAAATATTAATTATAAAAATTATTCAGATTCTATTTCTAGTTCTTTAGATTCAATTACAGAAAATATTTCTAGTACAGATAACCTAGAAAATATAGATACAAAAACTGAAGTAAATATATTTCAAGAAAAGTTAATTAATAAAATTATATGAAACAATAAATGATATTCATGAGATTATTTACAATGATATAATAATAAAGAATGAAATTTTCTAGTTAATATGTCTGATTTTAGTAGTTACATACAAACAATTAAAATTGAAAATATAAATTCAAAAGTTTTAGTAAACTTTTTTAAATTATTAACTAATGAATATAGAATTAATATATTAGAATTAAAAGCATTATTTTGAGAAAGACAGTTGAGTAAATTAAAAGAATATTGGAATTCAGATAAAAGTAATAATATAGCAAAAAATTATTTATTAGAAAATAATCTATGATATATTATAGAAATGATGGATAAGGATTTAGATTATTATTCTAGTTTATCGAAAGAAGAATTAGAAATTAAATTAAAAATAGTAACAGATGAAAATGAAAAAATAAGAATAAAATCAGATATCTTATTACTTCAAGTAAATGAAAAAATAGAAATATTAAAATTGTTAAATTATGATAAAAACGAATTAAAAAAAATAAAAAACCAATATGAAAAATCAGATAAAACTGATATGACTAAAAAAATATTAGAGTTAAGAAATTATGATAACACTTTACAATTAAGAATTCAAACTCAATTAGAAAAAAAATCTTGAATTAGTAAGAATAGTATATTAAAACAATATTGAGTAGAAGAAATATTTCTTAATGATAATAAAATTAAAATAATTAATGGTATAGAAATTGATACTGTATATAATATTAAAACAGAAGAATTACTAAATAAATTAATTAATATAACTGATATAAATCAAGTTATATTAATTATATCTGAATTAAATTGACAAAATTTATTAGATTTAGATTTATATGAGAATAAATTAATTGATAAATATTTAGAAAAAATTACTAAAGAATGAACAATATCTCAAAAAACAGAATTAATAAAGAATCTTTCATTATTTAGAAGTCAGAATCTTTGTCCAAGTTCAAATGTAGTAATTGAATTAAAAAAATCAATTATTATAAATAATAAAATGACAAATTATATAAAAAATCAGATAGATAATATGTATCCAAATTGAGAAAATCTTTGAGAAGAACTAATAAATTCTATTAAAGAAAAAATGGACAATTCAAAAGAATGAAAAAAATACTGTACTATAGATATAGCAAGTATAATTATAGAATTTGATAAAAAACACTTAGATGCAAAAAAAGATTGAAAACCAATAACAAAAAATGAGATAAAAAAATTAATAGAATGAACTTTGCAATTAGAAAAAGAACAAATAAATAATAAAATATCAGCTATTCTAGAAAAAGCATGACAAATATGATGATGAATAATGTCAGCATATAAAATATCTGAAAAAAAATTAAATTTAAAAAGTTTAAATATATGAAATAACTCTAATAATTTTACTTTTATAGCTAATCTTACATTAAGAGAATTGACTATAGGTCAAATCAATAATTTATGAAAAATTACACAAGAAGAAAAAGAAATATTATTACAAGCTAAAAAAGATTTAAAACAAGTAGATATAGCGCAAAAAAATTATTACTCTTTCTCTGATAAAGAGTTTACACAAATTATTCAATGAATAAAAGATTGAAAAAAAACTGAAGATATAAAAAAAGAAATTGAAAAAAATAGACATAATAATATATCAAACTCTAGCAATGAAAATAATCAAACATCAGAAAATACATTTTCAAAAACTGATAGTTGATACAATATTAAATGAGAAAATTGAAAAACTATAGAATGATTAATTATTTCTGAAGAAGAAAAAAATCTAATTACTAAAAATCCTGAAGCTAAAGAAAATCTAATAAAATTTTATGAATTTTTTAAAGAATTAAATTTAGAATCTGTTTGGAAATATAGAAAAGAATTATTAATAAGTATATGAAATAGAAACATAAATTTTAAAGATAATAATTCAATTTCTAAAACTGAACTAATACAATTTTGAAATAATTTAATTTTAGCATTAAATAATTTAACTACTAATAATAAAGAATTAAATAAAAAACCTAAACTATTTATAACTAATAGTTTAAGCTGAGTACAAAACGAATTAAGAAAATTTTCTTGATCTTGATCTATATTAAGTGATGAAAAAACTTATAATATAAATTGAGAAGATAAATTTGCAGCAACATTAAGAAATTTTTGAATTATATGATGAGCTTATTTTAAAATAAACACATTTAGAAAACAAATTAAAAAATAATGAAAAATAAACTAACCACACAAACAGAAGAATATAATTTTGACATAAATAAATATAATGTTAAATGAATAAAATCATTTGATGAATTTATTCAAATTTATACATCTAAAAAAACATGAAGATTTAATTGAAAATATAACTCAGTTAAAGAAAAGTTATATAATTTATCTGATATATTAAAGGTAAAATTTAAACAAGAAATAGATCCAGTAGAGTATTTAATATATTTATATTTTGATCAAAAGATTTCAATTATAGATATTTCAAATAATTTAAAAAAACTATGAATTAGTTATCCTAAAAGTAGTTTATATAACCTATATCATAACGTCTTAGATTTAGAATTAAGAGATAGACTAGAACAAACCCCTTCAAGGAAGTTAAAAGATATAAATAAATGAGAAAACAATATATTTAATAAAGAAAAAATAGAAGAAACTCAAAAAGCAATAGATGAAATTCTTCTAAATAATAAATGAATTAATAGATGATTTAAATTAATAGAATATTCAAAACAAAAAAATATTACTAATAAAATAATTTATTTATTATATAGTCTTTCATTTATAAAAGAAGAAAATATTGATAGCTTATATAAATTTATAAATAAATTACATAATTGATGATTATGAACTCATAGAATAAAAAATGTATTGGAAACAATTATAAATAATAATATTATTAAAAATAATAATTTGAAATTAAAAAATATCAAAGTTGATTCAAAAGATATATGGAATATTTTACAGCAACAAAAAAATAGTTAGATAAATCTAACTATTTTTTTGTTGTAACGATTACCTCAACCTCTTCTTCACCTTCTTTAACAATACTAGCTCTAACCACTTTATCACCTTCTTGTTTAAGCTTAGTTAGTATTACTCATTGAGTAACTCTAGAAGTTTTTCTAATACCTTTAAAACTCATTCTAATAGTTTGTCCTCATTTTGAAATAAGAATCATTTCTGAAGATTTTCTATCATCTTCAGATAACATAAATGCACCTATTAAATGACCAGTTTTTGCAGTAACAGCCATAGCTTTTACTCATGTTCATCATCTATTTTGATTTCTATATTCTTCAATTAAAGTAAGTTTTCACATACCATTTTCAGTAACTATGAAAATGTATTCTTTATCTTCTCAAACTATAGCCACTTCTATAACGTTATCACCTTCTTTTAATTTAATTCATCTAACACCTCAAGCTGTTCTACCCATAGGTCTAACATCTTCTTCTGAAAATTGTATAGCTTTACCATTATTTGTAGCAATAAATATACTATCATTTCATGAAGTAGTTTTTACCCAAGAAAGAGAATCTCATTCTTTAACTCATAAAACTTTTAATCAATTTTGTCTAATATTTTTAACTTGATCCATTTCAAGTTTTTTAACTTGTCAATTATTAGTAACAAAGAATAAATATTTAGCATCTTCTTTTGAAATATCCATAATAGCAGCAACTTCCTCACCTTTTTGTAATCAAACAAAATTAATTACTGGTTGTCATTTTGCAATTCTATTAGTTTCTGGTATTTCATAAGCAGGAAGAGTAAATACTCTACCTTGAGTAGTAAAATATAATAAATCAGAATGATTTTCAGTAGATATTATTAATTTAATTTCATCATCTTGTTTAGATCATGTAGAAACTCATTTACCACCTCTTCTTTGAGTTCTAAAACTATCTGCTTTTAATCTTTTAATATAAGAATTTTTAGTTAATACAATAAATACTTCCTCATTTGGAATAGTATCTTTTGGATTAAATTCTCCTATTTTATTTTGATTAACTTGAGTCCTTCTTTCATCACCAAATTTTTCTACTATTTCATCTAATTCTTCATCAATAATAGTAATTATTCTTCCAGGTGTAGCTAATATATCCTTTAAATCAGCAATAATTAATAATTTTTCAGTAAGTTCATCTTCTAATTTTTTTCTTTCAAGTCAAGCTAATTTATTCAATTTCATTTCTAAAATTGCATCAGCTTGAATTTCAGAAAATGAAAATTGTTTCATTAATTCTACTCTTGCTTCATCTTTAGTATTTGCAGCTTTAATAGTTTTAATTATTGCATCAATATGATCGAGTGCTTTTTTTAGACCTTCTAATATATGAGCTCTTGCTTCTGCAATCTTTAATTCATAAACAGTTCTTCTTTCAACTACTTCTTTTCTATGTTCAATAAAAGCTTCTAAAAAATCTTTTAGATTATGTAACTTTGGTTGAGTCCCTCTCTCTCATAAACCAATCATATTATAACCAAAACTAGTTTGCAGTGGAGTAAGTTTATATAGTAAATTTAATACTTTTTTAGGGAAAGCATCTTTTTTTAATTCTATAATAATTCTAACTCAATCCTTATTTGATTCATCTCTAATATCTGAAATTCAAACTATTTTTTTATCTCTAACTAAATCTGCAATTTTCTCAATAAAAGTTGATTTATTTGTTTGGTATGCTACTTCAGAAATATGAATAATATTTCTACCTTTTTTATTTTGTTCAATTGCAGCTACTCATCTCATTTTAACTGATCATCTACCAGTAGAATAAGCTGTAAGCATAGCTTCTTTATCATAAACAATTCATCCTGTTGGAAAATCTGGACCTTTAATAAATTCCATTAAATCTTCAACAGTAATGTCTTCTGGATTATCTGATTTTAAAATATGCTTTATACCTCAAATTAATTCTCATAAATTATGTGGTGGAATATTAGTTGCCATACCTACTGCAATACCCATTACTCAGTTCATAAGTAAATTTGGAATTCTAGTTGGCATAACTGTTGGTTCTTGTTTTGTTGTGTCAAAATTATCTCTAAAATCAACTGTTTCTTTTTCTATATCAGCTAACATATATTCAGCTAATTTAGTCATTTTTGCTTCTGTATACCTATATGCAGCTGCATTATCACCATCCATTGATCAAAAATTACCTTGACCATTTACAAGTGGATATCTAAGTGAAAAATCTTGAGCCATTCTTACCATAGCTTCATAAACAGAGCTATCACCATGAGGATGATAACTTCAAAGTACGTGCCCTACTACAGTAGCAGATTTTCTATATTTTGCACTCGCTCTAAGACCTTGTTCGTGCATAGAATACATTATCCTTCTATGTACTGGTTTAAAACCATCTCTAATATCAGGTAAAGCTCTTGAAACAATTACACTCATAGCATAATTTAAATACCCTTCTTCCATATCCTCTCTAATATCCCTATTAGTATCACCTGAGTAACTTATACCTGTTGGTATTTCTAATCAAGTTTGTTCTTCATTATTCTTATTTTCTTCATTTTCATTTTCTAATTCTGGATTTGTATTTTCTGACATATTTTTAAAGTTTTTTAGGACATAAAATATTACTATATAAATATACTTATTATCTCTTAGTAATCAAGATAAAATACTATTTTATTGTTAAAAAATAGTTAATGAATAAAAACATAATATTGCTTTTTAATACACTCACTTTATAATCTTTATAATAATAAATAATTAATTATAAAATATGAAAGCAATTATTTTAGCAGCCTGAGAATGAAGCCGTTTAAGGCCATTAACTAATACTATTCCAAAACCACTTATAAAAATATTTGGTAAACCAATAATAGAACACAATATTGAGCACATATACAAATATGTTACTGAAATAATTATAGTAGTTAAATATAAACAAGAACTGATAAAAGAATATTTATGATTTAATTATAAATGAGTAAAAATAACATATAAAGAGCAATGAGCAGAAAAATGAACATGATCAGCTTTAAGATGAATAGAATCATGATTTGATCTTATAGTATTAAATTGAGATAGTATTTTTGATAAAAATGATATTGAACAAATTATTAAATCTAATTGATATTGATTACTAGTTAAAAAAGTAGAATCACCTGAAAAATACTGAATTATAAAACTAGATTTATCTTGAAATGTAATAAATGTAATAGAAAAACCAAAGGAAAATATTTGAAATTTAGCTAATTTATGAGTATACAAATTTAATGAATCTATTATAGAAATTGCTGAATCTATTAAAATATCAAAAAGATGAGAATATGAGTTAACAGATGCTATTAATGAATTTGTTAAACAATTCCCTTTTAAACCATTTGAAATAGAATGAGAATTTATTGATATATGATATCCTTGGGATATTTTAACAGCAAATACACATTTTTTAAACAATTTGTCAGAAAGTAATATAAAATGAACTATTGAAGAATGAGTAACTATTAAATGAACTATAATTCTAGAAGAATGAGCAATTCTTAAATCATGAACATATATTGAATGAAACGCATATATATGAAAAGATAGTAAAATATGACCTAACACATATATTAGATGAAATACTGTTATATGAAATAGCTGTAAACTTTGAAATGCAGTAGAAGTCAAAAATACTTCATTATGAGATAATTCTAATATAGCACATTTAAGTTATTTTTGAGATTCAATAATATGAAATAATGTAAATATAGGTTGTTGATTTGTTACTGCAAATTTAAGACATGATAAAACAAATATAAAAGTACCAATTAAATGAATATTAACTGATACAGGTTTATATAAATTATGAATAATTATTTGAGATAATTGTAAAACATGAATTAATTCATCATCTATGCCATGAAGAGTGTTAGAAAATAACACTTTCACAAATCCAGGAACAATAATAAAATAAAAAAAGAACAAGTTATAAATAACTTGTTCTTTTTTTAGATAACTATACAACTGAAATGTACATATCTTTATATTTTCTACCATCAAATCTTGTTCTTTTCTTTTGAGTGAAAGTAACAGTACCTTCTCTAGTTGCAAAAAGAGTAAAATCTCTTCCTTGACTAACACCTTCAGCTGGCCAGAATTTATTACCTTTTTGTTTAACGATAATATTTCCTGATATAGCTTTTTGTCCTCAGAATAATTTAACACCAAGTCTTTTGGCATTTGAATCTCTACCATTACTAGTAGATGCTTGAGCTTTCTTATGAGCCATCTTTTAAAAATTATGAATAAAATTGTTTGTATTATGAAAAAATTATTTTTTATTTTTTTCTTTTTTTGTTTGCAAATCTAGCAAATGCTTTATTAGCATCAGCCATTTTATAAACTTCTAATTTTTTCTTAAATGCTACACCAGTTTCATTAGCAGCTTCGATTAACTCGATTGCTAAAAATTTAGAGAAAGAAGCACCTTTTTTAGATCTAGCAGCTTCAATTAACCATTTTGCAGCTAAAAATATTTGTCTTTTTTGAGCAACTTCTTGTGGTACTTGGTATATAGAACCTCATACTCTCTTTGGTCTAACTTCAATTTTAGGCATAACATTTTCTAATGCTTTATCAAAAATAGAAACAGGAGTTTTATTTCCTTTATTTTTTATTTCTTCAAAAGTATCATCCATAATTTTTTTAGCTAAACTTTTTTTACCATCTAACATAACGTAGTTAGTAAATTTGTCCATCATAGACATTTCTTGATTCATTTTCATGTTTCTGTAACAATTAATAATAATACGGATTTTCAGCAATTGTTAAGCTTACTCCGCAAAATGAACCCCTAATGGGGTTTTATTTCTATTTAGTTTTTTTTGTACCATATAATGATCTACCTTGTTTTCTGTTTTGAACACCTTCACAATCCAGTACTCATCTAACAACATGATATCTTACTCATGGTAAATCTTTTGCTCTACCACCTCTGATAGCAACAACAGAATGCTCTTGTAAATTATGACCTTCCCCACCAATATATGCATTAACTTCCATTCCATTAGTTAATCTAACTCTTGCAACTTTTCTTAAGGCAGAATTTGGTTTTTTAGGTGTCATAGTAGTTACTTTAACACAAACCCCTCTTTTTTGAGGACATCATCCAGCAACAATAGAAGTAGTTTTCTTAATAGAATTTCTACTCATTTGTAATGCAGGTGATTTACTCTTAGTAGAAGGAGTTTTTCTTCTATTTTTAATTAATTGATTAATAGTAGGCATTTTTCAATTATAATTAGTAAATTAATGGAAAATCAATTCCAATTTTAATAAGTGAGTTATATATAACAATGAAAAAAGAATTATCTTTTTGACCATTGCATACCTTTTCTCGCTTTATGTTTCCCTGGTTTCTTTCTTTCCACTTTTCTAGCATCTCTAGTTAATAGACCAGCAGCTTTTAAGATAGCTTTAAATCCTTCATCAGAAGAAGCTAAACTTCTAGCAAGACCATGTCTAATTGCTTCAGCTTGCGCAGAAACACCAGAACCAGCAATTTCAACTTCAAAGTAAAATTTTTCTTTTACTTTACACATTTTAAGTGGAGAATAAATAGTATCAAATAAATCTGATCTTGTAACATATTCAGTTATTTTTTTACCATTTATCATATCATTACCTTTTCCCTCAAATAATTTTACTTGAGCAGAAGCAGTTTTTCTTCTTCAAATAGTGTATGTATATTTAGCCATATCAAGTTATTATTTAATAAGTTCAGGTTTTTGAGCAACAAATGAATGTTCATCTCAAGTAAATAATTTTAATCTAGATAACATTCCACTTCTTAATTTATTTTTTGGTAACATACCATTAACAGCAAATTCTAATGCTTTAGTAGGTTTTTTTGTTAATAAATCTTCTAATGAAATTTCTTTAAGACCACCTAAGTAACCAGTATGTCTATAATAAGTTTTATCAGTCATCTTTTTTCAAGTAACTTTAAATTTATCACAGTTAGTTACAACTACGTAATCTCCGTTATCTAAGTGAGGTATAAAGTCAACTTTGTTCTTCCCTTTAAGTATAGTAGCTATTTGAGTAGCAATTCTACCTAAAGTTTGTCCTTTAGCATCAATTATATACCATTTTCTTTCATCACCTTTTAATTGTGAAGGAGTAATAGTTTTCATATCTATTAAATTCGTAATTAAATTAAACTAATTCTAATAATACAATTTTAGCATTATCACCATCTCTCTCAGAAATAGCAGTAGCTCTTGTAAAACCAGATGTTTTATTTCCTTTATACTTAGGAGCAACATTCTTGAATAATTCAAGAGAAGCTTCCTTTGTAAATAAATATGTCATTGCATATCTAATTGCATTCATTTCATCTTTAGTATTAGCAACATTAATTAATTTATCAACCATAGGAACTATTAATTTAGCTTTTTTTACAGTTGTTTTAATTGATTTGTGCATGAAGAAAGATGTTAGTAAATTTCTTTGCATAGCTTTTCTATGACTAAAAGTTTTATTACTAAATTTTAAATGTTTTCTAACTCTATGTCTCATTTTTTAATAAGTGTAATAGTTATAAAATTTTAATTCTTAGTCATCTCATAGTAATTTTAAATCTCTTTCAGCAAGAGATGCTCTTATCTCAGTCATAGCTTTCTTACCAAATCATTTGATAGAAGAAAGTTTTGTCTCAGTACATTTAGTAAGTTTTTCAATTGAAAGTATATCTCAATTAATTAAAGCATTTAATGTTCTAGGAGATAATCCCATAATTTCTATTGGAGTATAAGTTTCTTTTTCTAGCTCTTCTTGTACTTCTTCTTTTTCTTTATTAATTAAATCAGATACATTTGAAATAAATTGTCATTCAACTTGTAGTGATTCTTCATTAAATATTGAAAAATATGAAGTTAACATATCTCATGAAAATTTTATTGCATCAACTGGAGAAATAGCTCCATTTGTATTAACAACCATTTCAAGAGAATCTAGATTAGTCATTTCTCAGAATCTAGCATTTTCAATGTTATATTTAACATTTAATACTGGAGAGAAGTTAGCATCAATAAGTAATACTTCAACATCTTCTTCTCTTTCTTTTAATTCTTCGATAGTAATATATCAAACTCATTTTTCAACTCTGATATCTATATTTAATTCTAATCCATCTTGATCAATTTCAGTAATATATAAATCTTTATTTAAGATTTCAACTCCTGCTGGAGTTTTAATATCAGCTGCAGTAACTTTTCAAGATTTTGATTTTGAAAGTTTTAACCATTCAATACCAGTGTCTCCTTTACTTAGAACTAATCCTTTTAAATTAAGGATAATATCAATAATATTATCTTTAACTCAAGGTAAAGTTGAATATTCATGGCTTACACCAGCAACTTTAATTCAAGTAATCTTAGTACCAGGAATAGAAGAAAGTAAAATTCTTCTAAGCGAATTTCCTAAAGTAACACCATAACCTTTTGGTAATGGTCATACAGAGAAAGATGAAGAATTATTATCTAAATCTTTTTGTATGATTTTAGGAACTCCAATTGTATTATGTATAATATGCATATTATATTTTTGATTACAAAGATAATTAAACTATTTTGAGTAAAATTCTACTATTTTTTGGATATCGATAATTTGTTCGAAATCTTCTTTAGTAGGTAACGCTTTAATAGTGATTGATAATTTTTTAGAATCAACTTCTATCCATTTACAACCAGACACTTTACCTTTGTTTTCTTTTGAAAATTCTTCTAACTCTTCTAATAAAGATTTATATAAAGGACTTTCTTTTAATTTATCTCTTAAAGAGATAACATCTCATACTTTTACTGAAATAGATGGAACATCTACTTTTACTCAGTTAACTGTGAAATGAGCATGACTTACGAATTGTCTAGATTGTATTCTAGTTCTAGCGAAGTTAGCTCTATAAACTACATTATCTAATCTTAATTCGATTAGTTTTAACATTTTTTCTCATGTAGTTCCTTCTGTAGTAGATTTTTGTGCTTTTTTAAAATAAGAAACGAATT
Source organism: Candidatus Altimarinota bacterium (assembly GCA_026988025.1). Lineage (GTDB taxonomy): Bacteria > Patescibacteriota > Gracilibacteria > BD1-5 > UBA6164 > UBA6164. The sequence goes on from JALSMB010000057.1 coordinate 14,081, forward strand.
GTTTTTCAGATAAACCGAACATTCTTTTCGCTAATTGTTTTTTTCTAAGTTGAGTACCAAATTCTGATGTTTTTCTACTTCTTAAAGGAGCTCTTTTAGAATTGTCTAAATCATATTTTTCAGTACCAAACAAATTAACACCTTCTCTTCTACAAAGTTTTTTCTTTGGTCAAGTATACCTCATAGTTAAATTTAAAATTTAAAATTTAAAAGTTTATATTTGTTTAATATAAGATTTTATAAATAAGAATTATAATTTTCTTACTTTCTTTTTTCTACATCCATTATGTGGAATTGGAGTAATATCATATATTGCTCTTAATTCAACACCAGCAGATATCAAACCTCTTATACATTGTTCTCTACCAATACCGATTCATTTAACATAAACGTCAACTGATTCAATAGAATGTAGATTTTTTGCTCTCTCAATTGCTTGTTCAGCAGTAATTTGAGCAGCATAAGGAGTAGATTCTCTAGCTCCTTTAAAACCAGCAGATCAACCTGTAGCCCAAGTTAACACATTACCTTTTTCATCAGTAATACTAACAATAGTATTATTAAATCCAGCCATAATATGAGCTTGTCCGTGTTGAACAATTCTTCTAGTTTTTTTACTTTTCTTTACAGTTGTTTTAGCCATAATTTAAAATAAATTTTTATAAAGTATAATATATCTAAAAATTAGATATGTTTATTATTTCTTTTTACCAGCTACTGCTGTAGACTTACCTTTTCTAGTTTTAGCATTAGTTTTAGTACTTTGCCCTCTAACTGGAAGTCTCTTTCTATGTCTTTGACCTCTATAACAATTAATTTCTTGTAATCTTTTAATATTACCAGCAACTAATCTTCTAAGATCTCATTCAACAACATAAGTAGATTTAATTTCATCTCTGATTTTATCTAAATCATCTTCAGAAATTGTTTCTATTTTTGTTGTTTTATTAATTTTAACTTTTGCCAAAATTTCATTAGCAGCAGTTTTACCAATACCATATATATAAGTTAATGCAATTTCTGCATGCTTACCATTTGGTAAATTCACTCAAGCAATTCTTGCCATAATTAATAATTATATATTAAATAATGTTTTTTAGTATTAATAAGATTAATATTAAGCTTAACCTTGTCTTTGTTTGTGTTTAGCTATTTCACATATAATTCTTACTATACCTTTTCTTTTTACAACCTTGCATTTATCACACATAGGTTTTACAGAAGCTCTTACTTTCATAGTAATTAATAAATTAATTAAATATTTTACATTCATAAAATGAATGCAAAAAAACTATTTTTGCCTAAAGATTATTCTTCATTTACTTAAATCATAAGGTGACAGCTCAACTAAAACTCTATCTCACTCTATAAGCTTAATAAAATTTTTCTTCATCTTACCACTCAAGTAACCTTGAATAATTCCTCATCAAAACTCTTCTGGTAATTGAATATCAAAAACCAGGCCAGGTAGAGCCTTTGTAATTGTTCACTCTACCTCTATTTTATCTTCTTTATTTGACATAAATAAATTGGATTAAAATTATGAAGTGCCGGTATTCTATACAAAAAAAGACCAATTGCAAATCTTTTTTCAAAGTTTTTACATTGATCTTATTTATTATTTTTTAACTTGACTATATAAACAAAATAATATTAATTAATTTTATTTTTATTTGAAAGTATTCTATCGTTAATTATTAGTTGTATTTTTTTAAATAGATTAGGGTGTTTTTTAATTAATTCATTAATAGAAAAAGATAAGATAACTATTAAAACACAATCTGTTAAAGCAACTGCACTAGCCATTCTTTTACTTCTATTTCAAAAGATAGCCATTTCACCTAATAATTCTTCTGATTTAACTTCTCAAAGTATCACTTTTCATCAATTAATATTTCTAGTTATTTCAATATTACCTTCTTTTAATATATACATTGCTGTAGCATAATCATTTTCATGAAAAATTACATCTCATGCTGAAACACGTTTTTCTTGACAAAACATTTGAAGATTATTTTTTTCAACTTCATTTAAATCTGATAATAATTTTATTCAGTCTAAAATATTCATAATTAATTATTAATATGTTATAGTATACTAATATTATAACATAAAATATTTATAAAAACAAAAAAAATAATATAGTATTACCTATATTATTTTTCTATAATTATTTTATGAATTTCAATATCATCTCACATTTCAATAACAGTATCAGTTTTTAGATTGATTCAACATTCAATTGGTCACTCTAAATCTTTAACTTCTATCATACCACTCTTAAGTGATTCGATAGTTCAAATTCAAATCATTTTCTTTTTTCTAATTATCCTAACTTTAGCATTTTTTTCAATAATACTATCTGGTCATACCTTTAAACCAATAATAATAAAACCTTTTCATGTAAAGAAAATTCATCATACTTTAGCTTTACCTAATTCAACTTCAATTTCTTTAGGATCAAGCATTCAAGTTACAATTTTTTCAATTCTTTCAGTAATATGATAAATTATCTCACTACTTATATATTCAACCTTAGATGATTCCAATACTCATACGGCAGTAGGTAAAACTTTTACATTAAATCAAACTAATATAGCTGAACTTCATTGACCCATCACTATATCTCATTCCGTAATAGAACCTACTCATCCATGTATTACTGAAACAGTAGTTTCAGGAGTAGATAATTTTAATAGTGCTCACTTAATTGCCTCTAACGAACCATTAGTATCAGCTTTTAAAATAATTTTTAATTGCTTAAGATTTCATGCTTTAATTTTTGACATTAATAATGCAAGACCAGAATCTCATGCTAATTTTTGTTTAGCAATTATAACTCTATATTCTTCAGCTTTTTGTTTAGCTAATTCAACAGTATTAACTGATTGTAAAATATCTCAACCATCTACAACTTTATCTAATCATACAATTAATAATGGTTCTCATGGTTTTCATAATTTAACTGATTGGTTTTTATAATTTTTTAATATTTTAATTTTTCAAAATGAATCTTGACAAACAATATTATCAGACATATTAATTGTTCAAGTATTAACTAGAACAGTAGCAACTGGTCCTAATTTACTATCTAAATGTGATTCTATAACTGTAGCTATTCAAGCTCTATCAGGATTAGCTTTTAATTCTTGCATTTCTGCGGTAAGAAGAATTATTTCTAATAATTCATCAATACCAAAACCAGTGTGAGCAGAAACAGGAATCATAGGAGTATCTCCTCCCCAATCTTCTGCAGTTAATCAATTTTCAGCTAATTGTCATTTTACATGATCAGGATTAGCTCATTCTTTATCCATTTTATTAATTGCAACAATAACAGGAATACCTGCTTCTTTTGCATGATTAATTGATTCAATAGTTTGAGGTTTAACTCATTCATCAGCAGCTACAACAAGTATAGCAATATCAGTTGATTTAGCTCATCTAGCTCTCATTATAGTAAAAGCTTCATGACCAGGTGTATCTAAAAATGTAATTTTACCATTTTCAGTTTCAACTTGATAAGCTCAAATACTTTGAGTAATTCATCCTGATTCTCAAGAAGCTACTTTTGCACTTCTTATATAATCAAGTAATGATGTTTTACCATGGTCGACATGTCACATTATAGATACAACAGGTGTTCTTAAAATTAATTTATCTGGATTTTCTTCCATTAATAAATCTTTTATATTTCAACTAAAAATATCCTCTACTGATGCTCAAGTAGAATTATCCTTTTCTAATTTCACCTCAAAAGCTTCAGCTACTATAGATGCTGAATCAAAATCAATTTTAGAATTAATATTCACCATCATTCAATTTTTCATGAACTCAGCCATAAGCTTAGGTAAAATTACTCACATTTTTTCCGACAACTCTTTCAAAGTTAAAAATTCTGAAACTATTACAGTTTCTCATTTTTTTTCTATAAGATTTTGTTTTATATCTTCTATTTTCTTTTCTTCTTTTTTATTTACTTTATTTGATCTAGTAAATGCACCATCATTTTCAGCTCAATAAGTAAATCTTCATCTAGTTTTTCTAAATCATCCTGAAAGTGCAGATTTTTTCTTATCATTATAATTTGTAGATTGTCATGCTTTTTTATTAGCACCAAAATTTTTATTTTGAGATCAAGAATTATTACTTCTTAATTTAAATTTAACATCACCTTCTTTTTTAACTCAATCAGTTTTAGGTTTATTTGAATTATATCTTGGTTTTTTAGTCCTATCAACATAATCTGGATCACCTCTTTTAATAATTGTAAATTTTTTAGGTTTATTATCCTCTCTTTTAACTACATCCATTTTTTGTACAAATGGTTTTTTCTTATTAGTACTATTATCTCTTCTAACAAAAGGTTTTCTAATATTTGATTTTTTTTGATTTCAAGAAACAACCTCATTTTCATTTGAAGCTATTTTTGGTTTTTTAACTATTATTTTCTTTTTAACTACTATTTTTGGTTTAGACTTATTAGCTGAATCATCCTTAGGAGTAACTTTTGAATAATAATCGTCTACTACTGTTTTTTTATTTGGCATTAATTAATTTTTCTGAATAAATAAAGAAATATTTGGGGTAGGATAAGTATTTTTTAAAAAAAGTCAAAAAAATATAAAAACTTGTAAAAGTAGTTTTTTTAATTAATCTTTTTTTAAATTTTATATATATAAAAGGACTGTTATGCAAAATAAAATGACGGCACTAGTAAAAGATTTTTTTAAAAATTTAAATATTTCAATTAATTCAATAGAAATAATTGAAACTGACATTTTAAATACCTTTAATATAAAAATAAAAACTGATGAATCTTGAATAATAATTTGATCAAATTGAAAAAATTTAGATGCTATACAAAATATATTAAAAATAATGTTATCTAAAATAATTTGAGAAAAAATAAGACTTCATTTAGAAATAAATGATTATATTAAAACAAAAGATGATAGATTATTTGATTTTATAAAAAAAGAAATTGAATATGTAAAAAAAACATGAAAAGAAATAAGGTTACCTTATTATTCATCTTACGAAAGGAAAAAAATTCATTGATTTGTCCATAGTATAAAAGATGACTCAATAAACACTAAAAGTAAATGAGAATGAAGAGAAAGAAGGCTTTATATATATAAAGAAAAAATAAAACTTACAATAGATATTGATTGAGATGATATATAAAATATATTAAATATAAAAAAATGAGAAAACAAAGTAAAACTTTTATTATAATTATAATTTTTATTATAACTCTAAGTAGTTTTTATAAAATAAATAAGTTAAATTATATAAAAAAGAATGAAATAAAAAATAGCTTTATAAAACATCCTGAGAATTTACCAACCAAAGAAACAGCTGTAAATACATCATTTTGATTTAAAAATATAAAAGCTGATTATTACTGGCTAGAAGCAATTCAATATATATGATCAAATGCTATAGGTTCAGAATATAAAAAATATCTCTATTCAATGATAGATATTATAACAGAGTTAGATCCTTATTTTGAACATCCATATATTATTTGAGAACTTTTAATACCAAGTTACAATCAAAGATATGAAGACTTACCTAAATCTGAACAAGATTTAAATATCGAACAATGAATTAAATTATGATTGAAATGAATTAAAAATTTTTGTAATAAGAAAAAAATATCATTGATTAAAAATCAAGATAATCTAAATAAAATATGGACAGAAAAAAAATACTTAGACCCCTGTAAAACTTATGAAATACCTGATTATTTAGCATATATTTATTTTTATTATAAAAATCAGCCAGCAAAAGCATCTGAATATTATAAAATAGCAAGTGCAGTTAAAACTTGATGATTAGATTGATCTAAAATAATGGCTGCAATTATGGCCTGAAAATGATGAAATAGAGAAAAATCATATTTTATGTTTTTAAATATTGCAAAATCTATTAAAAGTACAGATAAAGTATGTCAATCATTCTCAAAAAACCTTGAACAAGTTTGAATTGAAATTTTTAAAAAGAAAAATATTCCTTTAAATTGAGAAATATTAAAAAATATATGATATTCTAGAGATAAATTATTTTGAAAATTTTCAGAAGATAATGAAAAAGAATTATTATCAGACACATCTTGCTGAAATTATTTAAATAAATCAATTCGTGAATTAAACCTTGAATATATAGAAAAAGCAGATAAAAAATATTTTCAAAAATACTGAAAACATAGTAAAAATGCAAAAGAATTATATCAAAAATGATTTATTGATTACATACCACTAGATTACCAACAATATGATGATTATTCAATAATTTATGAATTTAATCCAGAAACTTGATTTTATGATTATGTGATGTGAAATTATGATGATTAAAAAAGCTTAGATTACTAAGCTTTTTTATTATTCTAAAACTTGATATATACTACTTTTTATATATAATCCCGTCATATTTTATAAAATAATATTAAATTATACTATGAAAATAGAAAAAAAATTACTAGAAAATTCAATTGTAGAATTAATAGTAGAAGAAAGTGCTGCTAATATTGCAAAACATAGAAAAGAAGCTATTGCTCATATAGAAAAAACAGCTGATATACAATGATTTAGAAAAGGTGCAAAAATTCCTGAAAATGTATTAATTAGAAAATATGGTGAAGAATCAATTAATAAAATGACTATAGATTTTGCAATTGATAATATGTATAGAACAGCTTTATCTAAAGAGAAAATAATGCCTGTTGCTCAATGAGAAATTAAAGAAATTATTTCTGAATCTCCTTTAAAGATTAAAATACATATTGAAGTATTCCCTACAATTGAAATAGATAAAAAATATAAAAAAATAAAACTAACTAAAAATAAAATTTCAGTTACTGCTGCAGAAGTAAAAGCTGCATTATGAGAAATTGAAACTAAATTTACAAAATTTGAAGAATCAACTTCAAAAGCTACTAAATGCAAAATGTGAGATAGAGTAACTATTGATACTGATGGTTATGAAAATGAAAAAATGATGGAAAATACTTCTATGAGAGATTATCCTCTTGTATTATGAGCAAACATTTTAGTTCCTGGTTTTGAAGAACAAATTGCTGGTTGAAAAATAGGTGAAACTTTAGAATTTCCAGTTGAATTTCCAAAAGATTATCATAATGCAGATTTTGCTGGTAAAAAAACTACTTTTAAAGTTACTATTAAAAAAATCGAAAAAGCAGTTAAACCAGAATTTACTGAAGAATTTATAGAACAATTAAGAGGTAAAAAACTTGATTTAGATGGATTTAAAAAACTTATTAAAGAAGAAATCACAGATACTAAAGAAGCAAACGCAAGAATAGATGAAGAAACTAAATTAATTGATGAATTATTAAAAGTTACTAAAATGGAAATTTGAGCTAACTTATTAAAAAATCAAATTGAAAAAGTTTTTTGAGAAATTAAAGAAAACATAACTAAAGATAATCTTAAAATGTCAGATTATTTAGAAAGTTTAAAAATGGACGAAGAAAAATATAAAGAAGTAAATGTTAAACCTGTTGCTCTAAAAAGATTACAAGGTGAATTAATTTTACATAAATTATATGAAGATGAAAAAATAGAAGTAACTGAAAAAGAATTAAATAAAGAAATAGAATGAATCTTAAAAAATTATGGTAATCCAGAAGTTATAGATAGACTTAAAGAACTATATGTTCCTGGTACAAAATACTATGAAGAATTGAGACAAAGAATGGGTTATAGAAAATTAATTGATACTTTCTTTGAAATAAAAAAATAAAATTAAATAAAACAAAAGAAGACTAATTAGTCTTCTTTTGTTTTATTTTTAATTATATCATTATCATTTATTTTATTATCAGATATGTTTCATTTTTTATCTATTCTTTCTTTAATTATTTCATGAAATATATCAAGATTATCTTCAATCTCACCATAGTATTTTTCAAATAAAGTATTAGATGGTCTAATTAAAAGATATATAAATATTCAAAATGGTGTAAAAAATAAAATAATTAAAACGGATACTATTTGTAGTATTATATTATTTGTTCTATTAGATATATCTTTCATAACCCATAAAAGTATAGAAATCCATATAATGAAAAAATATAAAATTGTAAATTCTATAAATACATCAAAAGTTATTCCTTCATATATACTGTTAACTAATCCGACTAAATCTATTTTCATTTTTATATTAATTATGATAAATTATTTATTTTCCACTCTTTAATTTTTTTATGATTACCTGATAATAAAATATTAGGTACTTTTTTTCACATAAAAATTTCTGGACGAGTATAAATAGGATATTCTTTTTGTCTATTTAACTTATGTGAAAAACTATCTTCTTCTAAAGATTTTATGTTTCATAAAACTCATGGAATATGTCTTATAAATGAATCTAAAAAAACACTTGCTGATAACTCTCAACTACTCAAAACATATTCTCATATACTTATCTTATAATCAACATATATATCTATTATTCTTTCATCAATTCATTCATAATGTCCACATATTATAATAAAATCATCTACTAATTTTTCATAATACATTTCTACTTTTTTTTGTGTCAATAAATCTCAACTAGGAGACATATATATAACAGGTATTTTTTTTCAAACTATATTAAAAATATATTCTATAGATTTTGATAAAGGTTCTGGAGATAAAACTTGTCAATGCATTCAATAAGCCTTACTGTCTACCCTTTTAAATTTATCATCTGAAAAATTATTTAATTTATATAATTCAAGTTCAAATAATCATTTTTCTTTAGCTTTTCAAATAATAGAACTAGAAAAATATGAATTAAAACTTTCAGGAAATATAGTAATAATATGTATTTTCATTTTAATTAATTATATCTAAAACCTCATCTAAAACTTTTTGTGGTGACTGAGTAGCGTCAAGCATATAGTCACATAATAGCCTTGCTTCTTTTTCTTCCATTATTGCACTTTTTTCTCTCCTATTTAATTCTTCTTCAGTGATTTCCTCTCATCTTTTTTCTATTCTCTCTCTTAATTTTTTAACAGGTATATTCAAAAATATTGTTGTATATTTTTCACTTAATTCAGGTTTATCTTTAATTAATCTCATTAATCATAAAACATCTAATTCTTTAATAACAGTTTGTCACTTTTCAATACCATTCAATATAACATCATCATATTTTGTTCCATAATAATTGGTTCAGTGTACAATAGCATATTCAAGAAATTCTCACTTTTCTATAGATAATTGAAATTCATCTACAGATATAAAATAAGCATCTACTCAATCTTTTTCAAAATCTCTTTTTTTTCTTGATTTATATGAAAGTGGTATATGTAAATTAAGTTTTGTTTCTTTAAGTCATTTTATTAATGTTCATTTACCTGCTCAAGAAACTCACATAATAAAATATATATGTCATTCTTTCATAAAAATTTTGAAAAATATTAAATTAATTATTTATTCAAATATAGGGAAAAAACACTAAAAATCAATCTAAAAATTTACAATTAGTATTTTTTAGTTAAAATTTATATAATAAAACTAATTATATTTTTCATGTTAAATTTTTTCAAAAATTATACTTCAACTTTAGCTTTTATTTTTATAGCATATTTTTTTTATAGAGAAATTCCATTTTATCAAAATTTTTTAATTAAAGATTTAAATATTAAATTTATAAATTTAAATTTCAATACATTAATAATATATAAAGCTATAATTATAAGTTATATAATTTTATTAATTCCATTTTATACATATTTAGAAAATGAAAAATCAAAAGCAAGAAAAATAATAAATTACATAATAAAAAAAATATATAATCTAAAATATAAAATTTCAAAAGATGAAAAAATATCTATTTTATCATGGATTGTTAAATTATTTTTTATACCATTAATGATATTGTGGTTAACTCTACATGTTAGTACAATGTTAAATAATATATATTATTCTTATAACGATATATCATTTTTAACAACTGAATTTTATTTATATTTTAATAAACATCTTTTTTGGTTACTTTTAAGTTTTATATTATTTTTAGATTTATTATTTTTTACACTATGATATTTAATAGAATCATCTAAATTTAAAAATAAAATTAAAAGTGTTGATTCAACTTTTATATGATGGTTTGTTGTACTAATTTGTTACCCTCCTTTAAATTCATATACGACAGATCTAATATGATGGTATTCTGTAAATTTTCCTTTCTTTAATAACATGTATATACATTTAATATTAAATATTTCTATATTAATATTAATGTGAATATATACGCGGGCATCTGTATCTTTATGATTAAAAGCCAGTAACTTAACTAATAGATGAATAATCAATAAATGACCCTATAAATATGTAAGACATCCAGCATATATAAGTAAAAATTTAGCATGGTGGATAGGTTGATTACCATTATTAATATGAAACTTATATAATTTAGATTTAAAAAATTTTTTTATTGTATTATTTAGTTTAATAATTTGGACATTTATATATTACCTTAGAGCAATAACTGAAGAAAAACATTTAAGTAAAAATAAAGATTATGTTAAATATAAAGAAAATATTAAATATAAATTTATACCTAAAATTTATTAATAAAAAATATGGAATTAAAATTCCATATTTTTTATTGTGCTATTTTTTCAGACTCTAAATATTCATTAATAAATGTAGAAAGAAGTGGTGCAGTTTTTCTGAATAAAGAAGAACCAAAACTTACAATTGTTCATACATCTATTTGGTTGAATGAATTTTGTTTAACATATGTTCTAGTTGAGATTAATTGATCTATATTTCAATATAATGAACCATTAACTAATAATCTATTAGTAGTTACTCATCATACTCATATAAATTTTCATCATACTGAATTCTTAATTATAGTTATATATGTTCAATCAATATTATTAACAGATTTATGAATAGAAATATTTCCTCATTTAACAACAAAAGCTATATTATCATTATAATTAATATCATAATTTATTCTTAAATCTCAATTTTCAACAATATAAGTTCTAGCTCAAGATAATCAAGCTAATACATCATTATTTATAACAAAATTTTTATTTTTTAAAATAAATACATTTTCTATTCAATTATAATTTTCAAAGTCTGATAATGAATTAGTATTTCATAATGTAGTTCAAATAACTTCAGAAAGATTATTAATTCAACTATTTTGATTATCTCAATCAGAAGCAATAGTAGAAACCGAAGAAGTATTATTTATTTCTTTAGAATAACTAGAAGCATTTCATCAAGATACTCAAACTCAAACAAAATTTTTATTTTTAGCTGGATCTAAATTTCAATTATTAGAAATATTAGAAATATCTCATACACTATTACCTGAAGCAAGATAACTAGTTCATCATCAAGTAGTAGCCACACTAGATTGTGCAACTCTAACATCTAATTTAGCTACGAAATAAGCATTATCATACCTAGTTCAATCTTGTTCTACTGTTGTTACTAATGTATTATCAGCATAATCTCAAGTATTAACTACAGCTCAAACAAAATTTGGAGTAGTTGAAAAATATTTAATTTCACCTGATCTTAAAATTCAAAGATTTTCACATATAGTAGATCAAATAAGTGTAGATCAATTTCTATCAACAACACATAATTTATCAAAATACATATCATAATCTGAATTATTTTGAACATATGGTTTACCTAAAGAATGTGCAATATATGGATTCATTCATGCTCAAATAATAACATTATCAGAAGGTCAAAAATCAATAGATCAACCATTAGGTATTGTAATATTACAATTATTAACAGCTGGATCACAAGTTCCAGGTAGAGTTAAATTTGAATATGTACAATTTGAATTACAGAATAACCAATCTGATTCAGATCAAAAATCACATTCTTCCATTTCTAAATTTGAATTTGGTCTTTGAACAATACCATCTCAACAATAATTACTTCATCATCCAGAACTAGATCCACCTCAACTAGAAGAACTAGAAGAACTAGAAGAACTAGAAGAACTAGAAGAACTAGAAGTTACTGGAGGAACTTCTGTATTACAAGTAGAACTACATCAATCTCAATTTATATTATTAGTATCGTCACATGTTTCTCAATTACTTACAATACCATCTCAACAATATCTAAGCTCAACATTAAAACATTCATTATTATGAATATTTAAATTATCGAAACCAACATTTGTATAAGGTACTATATGTGGAGTATTATTATTAACTTCAGATTGGTTTAAAAAATATGCTAATGGCCAATCTCAAACTAATTGTCAATTTCATGAAAATATATCATAATAACCAACATTATAAACAAATTGTAATGTTCTATTTGAAGGATTACTTGGTTTATTAAATGTACAATTTGCTCATAAAGCTAAAACATTAGTATTTGATCATGGTGATAATGAACTAAGTCTAGACCAGTCAGATGAATTAGTACATCCTGATAATAAATTATTATCTGATGACCATATAGTTACTTTTGTTTGTTGATCAGAAATTAATCTATCATCTGGAGTTGAAAACATATCACCTAAAAATCTATCATATGAATTTCATGTAATATAATATATAGCATTTACATTAGCTCATGCACATGAATTTGTTCTAGTATTTGAATTCACTACATTAATAGCATTAGTAGATTCTAACGTTATTCATATTATAAAAAGAAACAATAATCCTTTAAATATATTTTTCATATTAGTATATTTTTATTAAAAATTAGGTTGATTTTCTACTTCTGATATGTTAATAACATCAGAATCTATTGTAATTTTATTTACACTATTATTTATATTATTATCACTACATGATATAAGAATAAAAGTAATAAAAAAGATAATTCATATTTTTTTCATAATATTATATATATTAAATTAAGTAAGTCAAATATTTATATTCCTGGTTGATTAGATACTGTAGGTATAGTAATAGGATCTCAGTCTACAGGTAAACTACTTGCTCATTCTCATGTTTTATTTGGTGTAAGTGTATCTATAACTCACTTAATCATCATAAGAGTGATAGGTAAAGTTTTAGTTTTAAGATTTGATATATCCATATTAAAATCTGCTTGATTTAATTTTTCTATTAAACCATTTGATCATGGGATAATAAGTAAATTATTACATTCTGGTCTTAAATATATATCATAAGTTTTATTTAGTTCAACCTTATCTCAATTTTTTTTATATAAAACAATCTTTTTTTCTATAACTGTATGAAAAGCATGCGTATCTCCTATTTCAAATTGAAGTTTAGGAAAAGTAGTAATTTGATCATTTGAAAATTTTCTAGATTTTGCTGTATTAATTACATTTGAATTAAGTTCATCCAATGGTATAGATTCCCATTTATCAAGAATAGCATTTTTTAAATCTCAAGTTGTAATATCAGTTATTCAAGCTTTAAGTATCATTCATGAAACAATATTTCATAATATATTCATAGAAGGTTTATTTCATCATTGTTCAGTTGTTTCTGATTTCATTTTATCTAATGCATCTTTTCAAGTAGAATTTATATCTAATGATTCACCATATTTAAAATGTCTTTCATTAGATGTATTAATTCTTTTTAATCAAGTCTCTTTTGGTATATTTGATAATCTATAATTTTTCCACGCATTCATTCAATTATTATTTTTATGAGCATTAAAAACAATATCAAAATATTTATTAACCTTATTACTTTTATTAATTTGTTCTAATAACCTAACATAAGTTTTTATATTTTCTGCTGTTTTTAAAGAACTTAAAAATCACCTTATTTCTAAATCATTACTAGGAAAAGCATTTAAAAAATCTGTAACAGTACCAAAAGTAGAAATCATAGAAAATTTCTTAAACAATTCAGTATTTTTACTTTTTAATATTTCTATAGCTTTTAATAAAAAACCTCTTTCTTCATTTATTCATTTAGTATATTCATACCTAGAATCAACTCTTTTAATACCTTCTCATAATCAAGACTCAGTTCAAAAAAATCAATCTTCAGTATCCTGTACTTTTAATAATTCAAGAGCTTCTCATGTAAGTTTTAATTTTTCTTCTATAGTTATATTATTATCAAAATCATTTTTATTATGAATTACTTTAAATCATTTTAATTCATTATCATAATAATCATTAATTTCATCTTGTTTTGGTTTATGATCTAATTGTAAATATTTTCAATCTTTTTCTAAAATATAATTATTATCTGATAATTTAACTATGTTAAAAAATTCATTTTCAGGATTTTCTTTTCATCATATCACAGAAGAAGCTCCATAATCAACTCATTTACTTTTTAAAGTTAACCAATTTCATTCATCATTATTATATTCTTTTAAAACTTTTTTAATATCACTATTAGATGGATTTTTATCAAATGAAATATAACTATTTGGTCCCCAATCATCAATTTCTAATATATATTTATTGTATTTTTTCTCTATAGTCACGTCATAATTATTTCACGAACCTACAATATCCTTAATTGTTCCTATATTATATTTATTTCAAGTAAGTTTATTTATTTTATTTTTAATTTCACCATCTTTATCATCAAACCACCTTTCGATAAAATTAAATCAACCTATTCTTAATGTTTCTAAATCAGGTATTATTCTATCATTTATAATAGTATTTATAACTTCTTTTTGTTTTTTTGTTAATTTTTTTAAATTACCTTTTAACGCATAATCTATTTGTTTATTACTAAATCAATAAGCAGTTAATGTAGATCTTAAATTTCTCAAATTTTTTAATGAATCCTTACCTGAAATTTTATCTAAGTTTTCTTCAGAATAATTTGGCTTTCATTCCATTCAATTATCAACCCAATTTTTTAGAGCTCTAGCTTTATCCATAGGAACTCAATGTGATACTAAGTTTTTAGCAAAATTCAATCTTATATCTAATAATGGTATATCCTGAAAAACTGCCATAATAATAATATCCCTTATTGCATATCATCCCAAAGAATATTCTCTTTCATTAAATAAATTTCAATTACTATCTTTTCTTTTAGGTAGCACTTTCAATAACTCTTCATTAAATTTATCCTCTTTATTTCATATATTTTTTTCATAAGTTTTCATCTTATCAAAATAATCATTAGCTTTATTAGCTCAAACAATTTCTTCTAACCAACCTAAAATACCTCACATATCTGACAGTATATCCTTTCTAAATCAACCATCATAATATGCTTCTAAAGCTTTATAGAAATCATCACTATTTTCATTTAATTTTTGTAAGGCATCTAAACTTTCTGTTGATTTTGAAATAACATTTTTAACTTCAGTTTTATTTGCTTTTCTTCCATATACATTTGTAGAAGATCCTTTATAGTCATTGTTAGTATTTAAACCTTTAATAGCAGCTAATGTTTTATAAGTTTTTTTATTACTTACAGTTAAAACTCCATCTGGATTTGAGTATCAAATAGATCTTTGAAATTTTTGTAATGCTTTTTTTGTTTTTAGTCAAAATTTACCATCAGCTTCACTTAATAATCATTTATTAACTAAAAAATCTTGTAAAGCCATAACATCAGATCATTTAGATCATTCTTTTAATGTCCTATTAAATATATCTGTATTTATAACTTTTTCTATACTTTCCTTAACTTTACTAGTTTCTTTTTTTGTTTCAGTAATAATAATTTCTTTATTATTTTCAGCATTTTCTACAATACTTCTTAATTTTTCTTTAAAACTTTTACTATTAATCCAAGTATCAGTTCAAGCTACTCATAAAGAATCAACTAAAGTTTTTGCACTATCTTTAGTATATTTTAAATCTTCTCATGCATCTAACCTAACTAATAAAGCTTTAGCTTCATCTAAAGATAATTCTTTATCATCTAAATCTTGTGATAATTCATCCTTAAAAGAAATACTATTATCAGGAGTATTATTTAAATTACTTGAAATAAAAGCTAAAAATAATTGTCTATATTGTTTTATAATATGTAACATAACTGTTTAATTTAATAAATATTTTTTATATAACATATATATAATACCATGTTATATATAAATATATCAAAAAAAATCACTTGACTATTTATATTAAATAATTATTTGGACAAAAAAAGATAGATTTTCAAATCTATCTTTTTCAAATTATGCTTTTGATTTAAATTTTAATATTCCAAATCATAATATCATTGAAAGTATTAATAATAATATATATTCAGCAGGACCAGTTTGTGGTAATTTTTTTGGAGCAACAGTTACAACTTTTTCAGCTGCTTCTCAAGAAGTGAATAATACACATTCATTATGTTCAGTATTATCTATAGTAATTTCCCCATCAGCTAATATATTATGAGTCGAAATTGGGTAAACCAATAAACCTATATTTGAATCTTTATCTGCAGTATTTTTTTCTAATGTATAAACAGAAGATAATTTAGATTTAATCCAAGTAACAGATTTTCCAGAAGGTAAAACATAACCTTCTTCTAAATCACTATATAAAGCATTAAATTCGTCTGTATAAGTCCAAAAATCAGTAGAGTTTGGTGATTGAATCCAATTAACATTATCATTGTTTAAATTAATCATTTCTGGATCAATTTGTTCTTCTTTATAAAGAATCTTTGATACATCAGTAACATTCATCCAAATATCTTTAAGTAATCATAAATTATCTCATTCAACTTTCGATCCTCATTTAAAACATTGATTACATGAATATTGATTAAAAACCTCATCAGTAGAACACTCTACTTCTTCATATGCTGCAAATGAAGGTGTAACAACAGCTAATAAAGATGTAATAATTAATAATTTTTTAAACATAAAATTGATTTTATATAGTAAAAGTAACAGCTATATAATACTAAAAAACATAAGAAGTGTCAAAATATTTGACACTTCTTAACTTTACTTCTCTATTTTTTTATTTACAATAAATTGTTGTATTAACATAAATGTAGTAGATATTCCCCAGTATATACCTATTCAAGCAAATAATGTATATGTAAATACTCAAACCATAAGAGGCATTCAATATAACATAAATTTATTCATTACCTCTGGATCAGGCATAAACTGACTATATCATTCATCTCATTTTTTCTTTTCAAGTACAACTCATTTTTTTTCTTTTTCTTTTCAAGCTAAAGATAATTTAATTTGAAAAAATTGTACTGTTGCAACTCAGATTGCTAATAACAATCATGAAAATCATCATGAAGACAATAAATCTAATCAATAAAAATTGTAATTAATTGTTGTTAAATCAAAATTTGATAAAAAAGAATATGTATAAAAGAAATGTGAAGGATCTTTTATTGATAATATAATACGATATATTACTAATAATATAGGCATTTGAATAATCAAAAATCCACATGATCCCATAGGATTAACTTTTTCTTTTTTATATAATTCCATTAATTTCACTCAAAGTACTTGTTGTTGTCATTTATATTTTTCTTGAATTTCTTTAATTTTTGGTTGTACTGCTTGAAGTTTTTTCTGACTAACCATCATTTTATGTTGTGGCCATAATAGAGCCAGTCTTATAAGGAAAGTAATTGAAATAATTGCCCATCAAAATATTCAATTAAATAACGTTAATAAAAAAATCATTAAATTATAAATAGGAGCGTAGAATAAACCAGTAAAAAGTTTTGTAAATGTACCACTATTTTCTAATTCAAATTGTTCTATATACTCCTTATTATTTATATTAGCAGTTAGAGTATATTTTCAAATATCAGTAAATTTTTTATAATCATTAGAATAATCAATTGTTGTTCATGATAATGAAGATATAGTTATATCTTTACATAATGAAGGGTCAAAAGTTAATTCATTTCATGAATATTTTATTTTTAAATCATTACAAGTATTTAATGTAATTCATGTAGATGTTTTGTTTTCAATTTTTATTCAAACTGAAGCTGGTATAGTATAATTACTATCAGTAAATTGAACTAATACAGAATCATTAACCTTTTCTACTTGTTTATTACTAAATAAATTAATAACCAATACAGTTAATAAAACTATTAATAATATATCTAAAAACTTTTTCATTATTTTATATTTTATTTAATAAAAATTTAATATCTTTCTTAAAACTTAGTATACTATTTTTATCTTTTTTATCTAATTTTATTTGTTTTTTTACAACTAAAACATAATCTATTCACTTATTTCATATTATATTGTCACCAACTATGTTATAAAAAGTTCTTCTAAAAAATACTCTTGAAACATTTGTATTTACAGATTTTCATCATATTACAATTCAGTATCTATTCATATTTAAATTATTTTTCAAATAGTTTAAAACTACTCCATAAGAAAAAAAAGGTTTTCACCTAGTTAAAACCTTTCTAACTTCTCTTTCTGATAATCTATTTTTTTTTGAAATCACTTTTTATACATTTTATATAAAAAAATCTCTTTTCCCTTTAACAGGAAAAGAGATTTAAATTTTATTTACTTTTTCTAACATAATTACCTTTACCATCAAAAGCAGTTTTTCTAGCAGTACCTCAAGCAATAATATGCATTTTTGATTTACCATTAATTTCTTGATATCTTTTTGGATAAGAAACAGTAAGTGAATGTCTACCTTTTCTTCTTCTATTTTTTAAAACATTTCTACCACCTACAGTTGAACTTCTTTTTAAAAATCCATGTACTCTAAGTCTTTTTCTTTTTTTTAATTTACCTAACATAATAATGTAGTTTATATATTAATTTGATTTTTTATAATTTCTAAAAGGGTGTATATAACCTTATAAAAATTGCCGACATATCATATTGAAAACTCATATTTTGTCAAAAGATTTTTCACCTTTTAATTAACTAATTGTAGTTCACTCTTTTTTTCATTCAATAGCCTTTAAAATAGCTCAATCTTTAGACATATTCACTACTTTTAAAATTTGATTACTTTCTTTTGCTAAAGATACAGCCGTTTGATCCATAATTTTTAAATTTTTTCTTATTACTTCATCATAACTAATTGTTTCATAAAACTTAGCATCTGAATTAACAATAGGATCTTTATCATAAATTCAATCTACTTTTGTTGCTTTTATCATCATATCACATTTAAGCTCTAATGATCTCAAAACTCAACCAGTATCAGTAGTAAAATAAGGATTTCATGTTCATCAAGTACAAATCACTATTATGTCATCATCTAAATATTCTCTAGCTTTATTTTTATTATATTTTTCTATAAAATTAATTCAATTTGGGTCCATAACTACAGCTTTCAATCATACTTGTTCTAAAAAGTTTTTTAAAATAACTCAATTAAACACAGTAGAAAGCATACTTAAATTATGAGAATCTGAAGCATCAACTCAATTTTTTATCAAATCACTTCATCTATAAATATTTCAACCACCAACTACTATTGCTAATTCAATATTTTTTTCTTTTATTTCCTTTATTTTTGATACAACATCTGTTACAAACTTAGGATCAACTCAAAATAATTTTTCTCATTTTAAAGCTTCTCAAGATATTTTTAATAATATTCTCATTTTTTTATTTTAATATTTCTTTAAATAATTCATCTGTTATTTTTAAAATTCAGAAATCTTCATTCCTTTCTTTTAATTCAGAGTTTTTTTCTCATATATTAACACTAGTCACTCATGTACCTGTCTCTAATTCTTGTGTTCAGTACAATCATTGATATGCTAAGTAATAATGTTTTTCATAAATATATTTATCTCAATCCAATCTAATAACAAAGAAACTAACTCATTCTTTATCTTTTATAGGACGACATGTGTTCCAATAAAAATATCAACTAATATCATTAGCTAAAACACTAGTTACTTTTTCACAAGTTAAATCAGAAATAATATCTCTTTTAATTTCTAATCAATTTAAATCAGAATAAGAAATTTTTCAATCACCTAAATTGGTTGGTGTTCAATATATTTCATTTGAAGGTAAATCAGAAACATCTATATTATCATATTTAACTTTTTTTTCTTCTTCTTTAGTTATATTTAAAATTAATTGCAATTTAGTTACTTCATCACCCGAATAAGCTTCAAATATATATGTATTTTTTCAGAAATCTAGAGTCTCATATCTAGAAAAAGCTCTATATAGAAATGTTTTTCCTCATGGAACAAATTGTTTTAATGTATAAGTATCATCTGGAAAATCTGATGTTTCATTAGAAAATTTAACAACTATCTTATCAACTTTTCATAAAGTTTTTCACGTTATTTCAACCTCTCATAACAAAAGATTTTTTCAAAACAAATCATCTAATTTTAATAATTGATTATCTGTTAATGATTTAATTTCAATCTGTTTAGACTCATTTTCCTTTATTATTTTATCAATTTCTTCTATAGAATCCTGTTTTATAGATCATGAATCAGCTAATCATATATTTACTTTATCTACTGATTTTTTTTCAATATCTTTTTTTTCTCATTCTATTAAAGAATTATCAACTTGATTACCTCATTCAATAATTCATAAATTTTGTTTAGCCTTATTTAC
This sequence comes from Candidatus Altimarinota bacterium, assembly GCA_026988025.1. GTDB lineage: Bacteria > Patescibacteriota > Gracilibacteria > BD1-5 > UBA6164 > UBA6164. The sequence continues at coordinate 34,576 of JALSMB010000057.1, forward strand.
TTCATCTTGAGAATTAATACATGAAGATAAAATAAATGTTAAAAGCAAAAATAATACAACAATTAATTGTTTTTTCATAGTTTTAAAATTAAAAATTAATTTTTATTATTTAATTATACAAAAAAAAATAGAAACTAAAAATTAATTTTTAGTTTCTATTTTTTATACCTCAGTAACCATTGGTATAATCATTGGTTCTCTATCTAATTTATGTAATAAAAACTTTTCTAAATCAGTTCTTAAAATTTTAACTAAATCTTTTTCATCCATATCAGGAACATCTTTTATAGTATTTTCATATACATCTCTTGATTTTTTTATAATCATTCTATGTATAAATCTTACCTCTTCTAAATAAACTAAACCTCTAGTTTCAAGTTTAATATAACCTAAAATTGCTTTAGTTTTTTTATCAACCTTAAATGCGACAACTAAAACTCATGCATTCATCATTTTTTCTCTTGCCTTAATTACATGACTATTAGCAAGTCACATACCATGACCATCTATTACTAATTCTTGAATAGGGGCTTTTATTCTAGATTTGAATACATTACCATTATTAGGAGCAAAATCTACCATATTACCATTATCTAGCATAAGTATATTTTCTTCTTTAAATCCTTCTCAAATTGCAGTATTAGCATGAACAGTTCTGAAATATAAATCTCAGAAAATAGGCATAAAATATTTTGGTTTAATTAAATCAAGAAATATTTTTTGTTCTTCTTGAAATGCATGACCTCATGTATGAACTTCTCAATCATCTTTAGTAATAACCTTAGCTCAAAGTTTGATTAGTTTATTGATAATTCAAATAACAGATTTTTCATTACCTGGAACAATTGAAGAAGAAAATATAATAGTATCTCATCTAACTATTTCTACAGCAGTATGTCTTCATTCAGCCATTCTTGAAAGTGCTGAAAACTCTTCTCATTGACTACCTGTTGTAACTACAATTTGTTTATGTGGAGCAACTCATTCAGTATTTTTAGGTGTCATTTTTTTAACAATACCTTGTTTTATACTTAAATAACCTAATTCTTTTGCTATAGCAACATTTTCTATCATAGATCTACCACTTAAGAAAATTGTTTTATCATATTTTTCACATATATCTACTAATTGTTGAATTCTTGATATCCATGATGAAAAAGTAGCAATAATTAATCTACCCTTAGTATGATTTGAAACAATTCTTTCTAGTTCTTCTCATACATTTTTTTCACTCATTGAAAATCCTTTTCTAGTAGAACCTGTAGAATCTGATAAAAATAAACTAATATCCCTATCTCAAATAGCTTTAATTCTATCTAAATCAGCTGGTTTATCAATAGCTGGAGTATGATCAATCTTAAAATCTCAAGTATGTACCATTTTAGTACCACCTTCACTTTCTAAATATATTCAAGCACAATCTGGAACAGAATGATTAACATTAAAATATTCAACTGAAAAACTACCAACTTTAAATTTATCACCAGTAGATGCATCTATTTCAATTAAAGTAGCATGAGGAATTAATCCTGCTTCCTCTAATGATTTTCTAATTAATCCAAGTGTAAATCTAGTACCGTAAATAGGTGGCATTCCTAATGCTGGTAATACATGTTTTAAAGAACCTATATGATCTAAATGAGCATGTGTTATTAACATACCTTTAATTTCTTTTTTATATTTTGTTAAAAATGAAACATCAGGAATAGAATAATTTACTCATAACATATCTTTATCAGCAAATTGTACTCAACAATCAATTAAAACTATATCATCACCATATTGAACCATTCACATATTTTTAGCTCATGTTTCATTATTACCTCAAACAGGCATATATCTAGTATAACCTTTTCTTAACGATGGAAGATAGAATTTTGTTTCAGGAAAATTTGAATTAAATTTTCATCTAATTTCTCAATCTGAATTTCTATAAGCTCATTTATTATTATCTTTTCTTTTTGTATTTTGTTTTGTGTTTTGTTTAACTACATTATCTTTAGTTTCATTTTTTTGATCTTTTTTTAAGACTAATGTAACTTTTCTTCATTCCCTTTTAGTATTATCTTTTTTTTCTACCTTTTGCTCTACTTTATTATCATCTGAATTAGTATTTGTAGTTCCGTCTAATTCTTGATCTAATTCATCTAAAAAATCTTTCATTATTTTTTTGTGATTTAAATATAAATTTAAATACAATCTATTACTACCATTAAGACCTCTCTCTGTTATTTTATTTTCTTATAGAAAATAAGGATGTAATTTTATTGAAAATTTTATTTTAAAACAATATATAAGCCAACTAATTAGTTAAAATTAGTTTTATATTTTTTTATTAAAATGTTTGATTGATTGTATTTTATATAAAAGTACTTTTCATTTTTTCAGAAGTTACTTTTATTAGGTACGTGGATTATATTTATTTTTTTAAAAACTCCAAAAACTTTTTTAAAGAAAAGTTAATTTTAGTTATATCCCGGTAATAATCTAATATTTCATTATTTACTGAAAAATCAGTTCAAACAAATTCTCAATTTCTAAATAAGTATCTAATAAAAAAATCATATTTTTTTCTCAAAATATCTGATTTAGATGATTTACTTAAAAAATCTTCATTATGTAAAACAAAATAAGCAAAACTCTCAGCAAAATCTTCATACTTATTAGTCATTGCATAACCAGATACAAAATCTTTCTGCTTCTGTCAAGCTTTTAAGATTTTAACTCAATCCCAAGAAATATTATAAAAATAATCACTTAAATCAGTATAAATTCATTTTTTTAAAAAATATAAATCAACATAATGTCAAAATTCATGAATTCAAACAGCAGTAAGTTCATCTTTTTTCATCGATTCAATTCAAAAAAGTTTAACACTATGATTTTTCATTTTTCATCTTACATCATTTTTTGATTTATAAAATTCTACTTTTAAATTTTCAATTTTTGAAATAATTCATTTATTATTTAAAAAAACTTTAAAAACATATGTATAATCAGTAATTAATTTTTCAAAATTTTTAGGTATATATATATATTCAATATTATATGCTGATTTAAGTGATATTTTTATTTTATCACTCTCATTATTTAATACAGTTTCATTTAATAATAAATTTTCATTTTTTCCTATACTAGGTTCAATATACTTTTCTTCTATAAAATTATTTATTTCTTTTTCTGAAACTCAAAAAAAATAGTCTTTCAAGAAAAATATTGAAAAACTAAAAAAAATTAAAGAGATAATAAATAAATTTATTTTTTTCATTTTTTATATAGAGTACATTATTCTAACAACTAAACTAATAATAGCTGAAGCTGAAATAATTCATATAAATCAAATCAATCCCCATTTTACAACATCTTTAGCTTTTTTTACTTTTTCTTCTTCTCAAGCACTAAGTGTAAGCATAAGTGCACCAATAACTACAGATCAAACAGCAAAAACTCACAAATACAATGCTATATTTTTAGTCCATTGTTGAACTTGTACTCAAAATCACCCTCAAGCTTTTACTTTTACACTTTCTCAATTAACTAAATCAGAATTTCATAAACATCAATCTAATGCTGTTCAAATATCTTGTCAATCAGTATATGTACATGCTGAAAAAGCTTCTGGAAGTACAAAAGCAAAAACTGATAGCATCAATATAAATAAAACTAATAATTTTTTCATTTTTTTATAATTAAATACTTATTCAAGCAACTAAAACTACTGCTGCCCAAGAAATAGAAATAACAAATATTCATACAATAACATAAATCATATGCTGTAACGCTTTTTTAAACTCTTCAGGATTTCATCTAGCCATACCTAATCTAATTCAAACAAACAGAAATGCTCATACTGCTAATAATTGAACTAATCATGTTAAACTATCTTTAAACCAAATAACTAACTTAGTTAAAGTAGTGAAACCTCCTTCTTCAGTATTATCATCTCAATTTATTATACTTGATTTTCACGTAATTCAAAGTAATGCATCCATAGTAGAAGAACTACCTAATGTTTTTAATCAAGGGTTAGCTGCAATATTTGCCTTAGTTTGTTCAACTATTCAGGCTGTCATATTTGCAATATCTCAAGCTTCAGAACAAGCAGAAGAATTAGGATCAATACATGATTTTATAGCTTCAGCATTATTCATTTCTGATATTGCTTCTCTACAAGCTAAACTATCTCATTTACTACATTCAACTTTTACCTTATTCTCTGCCTTAACTATCTCTTTTTGAGCAGCCGCATTAGATGCTTTTTTCTTATAATCATTAGCAACATCATCAGATATATTTTTTACATCTTTAGCATCTTTACATGCTTGTGACACTGAATCAATACAAGCTTTATTTGTTTCAGCCTTATTCATTTCTACTATTGCTTCTCTACAAGCAACAGTATCTCACTTACTACATTCAGTATTTACCTTAACAATTTCCTTATCAATTACTTCTTGAGCGGCACTTTCTTTTGCTTTTTTTATTTTTTCTTTTACTTCTTTAATTTGTTTATCAGAATATACTTTTGTACAATTTTCAGGATCATTTTCACACCTTTTTACTTCTTCTTTAACCCTTTTTTCTCTATCTTTTAATTCATCTAATTTTTGTTTTTCTGCTTCAGCTTTTTGTTTTTCTGCTTCAGCTTTTTGTTTTTCTGCTTCAGCTTTTTGTTTTTTCTTTCATTCAACACTTTTCTTTAATTCTTGTGCATTTTTTTCAATTTCAGTATTAAAAATTTCTGTTTTTAAATTTTCTATTTCTTCAACTGAAGCTCAATTATTAATAGCATCTTCTAAGTCAGTATTTAATTCATTTAATTTTTTATTAGCTTCATTATACCCTTCATCAGCATTATTATATGCATCATTAACTCTGTTATAATTATTATTTACTTCTTCTAATTTTCATTCAGTTTCTTCTAATTTTCATTCAACTCATTCTAATTTATTAATATCTCATTCTATATCTTTTAATGCATTTTCATTATGAGTCCAATCAGTTACATTATTTTTAATATCTTGGTTTCACTCATCTATATTATCAGATAATTGTTCTACATCCTTTCAAAGATTAATTGCTTCATTATCTAAATTTTGTTGATTAGTTTGAAGTTTTCTCTCTTTATTATTTAAATCTGCCTCTCTATCTACTAAGTCTTGTCTAGCTTCTTTTATATTATTTGATCAAATCCATCAATTTGCATCTCATCAATTAGCTTCATAGTCAGCATATAAGGTATCAATAACATCTTGTCTAGTTTGAGGATTTAAATCAGCATATGCTCATTCTCATCTTGATGCCTCTTCAATTTGATTTAATAGCTCTTTTTGAGTTTCAAGTTCATTTTTCTGATTTTTTATATCATTTCTTGTTTTAGATATAACTTCATATTCCTTTCATATATCATCTGCTTTCTCTGTAACATCAGAATATATTTTTTCTCCATTACATTCTCATTCTCAATTCAAATAACTACTATATTCTTCATTATTATTAAAATCAGACCTAGTACAAACAGCATTAGCTTCTAAGTAACTTAAGTTAAATAAAACAAAGATTAATAATATTAATTTAATTTTCATATTTTTTTATTTAATTGTTATATTATTTAATATACTAATTATACCCCAAGCAGAAACTGAAAGTATTACTCATACAAGTGACCATATAATCCATGATTTTGCTTTTTTTACTTTTTCTTCTTCACCTCATGATATTAAATACATAACACCACTCAAAATCAAAGCTATTACAGCAAAAACTGCAACATACTGAATTAAATTTCATATAAGATTACTAACTTTATCAATACCATGATTTTTTGCTATTGATGCTGATCAAGGGTTTGATATATTTTTATCATAACATCCAGGTAATCCATAACAATTAACAGAAGGTGGTTTTGATTCTGCAAAAGTATTATTTATTCAGACAAAAGTAAAAAAACTAAGTATCAAAATAAAACTAACTAAAAATTTTTTAAACATATTATTTAAATTAAAAATATTAAGCATACAATATATATCTAACTATAACTATAATATAATAAGAGCTCAAAGCAACTATCATAGAATAAATTCATGACATAAATATAGATTTTCATTTATTAAGTAATTCATCTTGTCAATTATGAAGGACCATATATCAAGCACCAACCGTCATTATAAGTAACGATAAAGAACCTAAACCTATCATAAGAGTTTGGATAATAGTACCAAGTGCATAGTTTATAGTTTTACTTGTACTTCATTTTTGAATACTCATTCAAGGAGAAATAGTACTAACATCTATTCTAAAAGTTTCTTTATCTATACAATTTCAAGATTCAGCACAACCCTTTGTTCTCGCATTATCCTTAAAATTATCAACTTTATCATTATATTTATTAAGATTTTTAACTGTAGGTTCTCATTGCGGAGAAGTAGAAGCTTCAATCAAGCTTGGGTTATTAGTTTTATTATCATCTATACTATTATTTATTTCATCTATACTATTATTTACTTCATTGTATACTGAATTATTATATTCATTTATTAATGAATTATCTAGATAATTATTTACTGCTGTATTACTTACGTTTTCTTTTATTATATAATCTTTTAAAGTTGGTTGAGTAAAATCAGTAGCAGCATATCAACTTCAATAAATTCCTAGATTTAAAATTAAAAATACTAATATAATTATTTTTTTAAACATATTTTTGTTTGTTATGTATTTATTTAGTGAATTTTAACATAAAATTCATTTTTTTCAAAAAATAATTATATTATAGTATATAAAATATAATATTTAATATATATACTTTGAAAATAGCAATCCTTCATGAAATGTTTGTAAAGCTTGGTTGAGCTGAAAAAGTTGTTGAAACTTGGTGTAAAATGTATCCTGATACTGATATATTTACACTTATTTATGATGAAAAAAATTGCTGAAATATATTTCCAAAAAATAAAATTAATAAACAAGTTTTTAAACTCGCTAGTCAAAAAATATACAATATCACAAAAAAACAAAGACTTTGCCTTCCTTTTATGGCAAATTCTATAGAACAATTAGATTTTTCAGATTATGATGTAGTTTTATGTAGTAGTAGCTGATTTGCTCATGGAGCTATTACAAAACCAGAAACAAAGTTTATAGTATATTGTCATTCTCCTGCTAGATATATGTGGGATTGGACAAATGAATATAAAAAAGATATTTGAGCAAATAAATGAATTAAATGATATATATTAAATAAACTATTTTTAAAACTTAGGCAATGGGATTTTA
>JALSMB010000058.1 GCA_026988025.1 Candidatus Altimarinota bacterium
TAAGATATCATTAGATACAGAGACAACATCATTAAATATAATTGATGCTGAATTAGTTTGAATAAGTATTTACATAGATGACGAAAATATATTTTATATAAACAGATTACATAATTGAAATAAAATTGATGATTTTGATTTAAATATTTTTCTAAATAAGTTATTTGAATTAGATATATTGATTATTTGACATAATTTAAAGTATGATTTAGAAATACTAGAATTATTTAGAAATAATGTTTGAAATAGTGTGAATAATAATTATAATAACAACTCTAATTGACAGATTCAGTTAGAATTATAATTACTATTAAATTTTATTAATTAATAAATATATATGTTTAAAAGGGTAATGTTGTTTTTAATTATGAATATTGCTGTTATTATTTTAATTTCAGTAATATTTGCTATACTTGAACATTTTTTCTGAATTAGACTAGATTTGTATGGACAAAATTATGTATCTATATGAATATATGCTGCTATAATATGATTTTCATGATCATTTATATCATTATTTATTGCTAAATGGGTTGCTAAAAGAGCTTATAATATAGTTCCTATATCTAAAGAAGATGTATTATCTTTAGGTATTAAAGAAAAAATTGTTTGGGATACTGTATATGAATTAGCTGAAAAAAGTCATATTGATATGCCTGAGGTATGAATCTATAATAGTCCAGAACCAAATGCATTTGCTACATGAAGATCAAAAAATAGCTCACTAATTGCTGTTTCGACTTGATTACTAGATATTATGGATAAATGAGCTATAGAATGAGTTGTAGCACATGAAATGAGTCATGTACTTAATGGTGATATGGTTACTATGACTTTATTACAATGAATACTTAATACTTTTGTAGTATTTTTTGCAAGAATTGTAGCAAATTTTATTGCTTCTCGTTCTGATGAATGATTATCTTGAATTGCTTATATGTGAGTATATACTTTACTTGAGATAGTTTTTTGATTATTGGCTACACCAATTGCAATGGCTTTTTCTAGACATAGGGAATATAAAGCTGATGAAGGTAGTGCAAGATTTGTATGAAAAGAAAAGATGATTGCTTGACTTGAAGCTCTTAAAAAAATGCAAAACTTTGCATCAAAAGATAATTCAGAATTAGCTACAATGAAAATTTCAACAAAATGAAGAAGCTGAATTTTTAAATTATATTCATCTCATCCTGACTTAGATGATAGAATTAAAGCTTTAGAAGATTTAAGAATATAAAGAAAACTCTAGATTTGTCTAGAGTTTTTTATTGTAAAAAAATGTAATTTTACTATAATTTTAAGTATTATAAATTAACTATATTAAATATGTTTAAAAAAGTACTAATTAGTGTTTCTATTATAGCTATTACGTGAGCAGTTAGTTTTGCATCATATAGTGCAGTTGTAGATAATAAAACAGAATTAGATTCTGCTAATAGTTTAGCTGAACAAAAAATAATTAATAATCATATAAATGATCCTATTAATTATAACTTACAAGATAATGTATTAAGACAAGAAATTGCTGCTGTTGCAAGGTGAGTAGCTAAATTACCAAAAAAATGAAAATGTGATAATGAATTCAAAGATTTAAGTGATACAAATCCAAATACTTGGGCTTGTAGAAATGTTGAAGTATTAGTTGATAACGACTTGATTTCTAGAAATAATAATTTCAGACCTGAGGATAAAATTACAAAATCAGAAACAATTGCAATGCTTATAAAAGCTATTTGATTTGATTATGAATATGATAATTCAAGTGCTAAAAATTGGCAAGAACAAATAGTAGAATATGCAGCATCAAAATGAGTAATTGAATTATTTACGGATTACAATACTGATGCTACTAGATGATGGGTTTTTCAAGTAGCTGATACTACTATTAGAAAAGATATTGAAATAAAAGAAAAAATAAAAGAAAAAGAAATAAAAAAATGAACATATACTGATGAAGCATTATAATTAAAAGACTATTAAATTAGTCTTTTTTTATTTTCTCATTATATTAAGTTAAATATTTATTTATTATAAAATATGGAATACAAAGAATTACTTGAAAATTATAGGGCTCAGATAGATACTTTAGATAAAGAAATTATATATTTATTATCTAGAAGATTTACTATTGTAAATCAAATTTGAATATTAAAAAAAGAAAATAATATTAAACCATTACAAAATAATAGATGGAACAGATTATTAAATGAAAATATAGAAGTTTGAAATGAATTAGAAGTTTCAGAAAGTATAATTAGAGATATATGGACTAGAATACATGAGGAAAGTTTGAAAATAGAAAAATAAAATTTGAAATATATAAAAAAAGTTTATAATAGTTTTAAGTAAATATTTCGGCTTGGAAACCGTAATATAAATATTTACAAAAGTAAATACTTCGGGTGGAACCGTCCTTAATGTATAGGACCCTGAAGGCAATAATTTAAAAGATTTTGCCTTTAGGGTTTTTTCTTTTAAATATTTTATTATTAAATTATTGTCTTATGAGTAAAAAAATAGAAATGAAAGACATTGTAAATTTATGTCAAAATAGAGGTTTTGTATATCCTGGTAGTGAAATTTATGGGTGATTGGCTAATTCTTGGGATTATGGTCCTTATGGTTCTTTATTAAAAGATAATATTGCAAATCTTTGGAAAAAAACATTTATTCAAAAAAGAACTGATACTATGTTAATTGATGCATCATTAATTATGAATCCAAAAGTATGGGAAGCTTCATGACATGTATGAGGTTTTGCAGATCCGTTAATGGATTGTAAAGAATGTAAAGCAAGATGGAGAGCTGATAAACTTATTGATAATAAAATTGAAGCAGAGGAAAAAGAACCAGAAAATTATGCTGGAGATAAAACTGATTCTAAAGAATTAGATAAAATGGTTATTGATATGTGAATTGAATGTCCTGATTGTGGTGCTAAAAATTTTTCAGAAATAAAAAAATTTAACTTAATGCTAAAAACTCATCTTTGAGTAACTGAAGATTCTAGTTCAATAGCTTATTTGAGACCAGAAACTGCTCAAGGTCAATTTGTGGATTTTACAAATGTTGCTAGAAGTAGTAGAAGAAAATTACCTTTTGGTATTGCACAAGTAGGTAAGAGTTTTAGAAATGAAATTACTCCAGGGAATTTTATTTTTAGAACTAGAGAATTTGAGCAAATGGAAATTGAATATTTTGTGACTCCAGGAGAAGATGATGAAGCATTTAAAATGTGGTATAATAATTCTGAAGATTTTTTCACAAAAATAATTTGATTAGATCCAGAAAAAGTTAGATTTTCACCAATAAAAAAAGAAGAGTTGCCTCATTATTCAAAAGAAGCAGGGGATTTTGACTATCTTTATCCATTTGGATGGTGAGAAATTGAAACTTTAGCAAATAGAACAGATTATGACTTAAATGCTCATATGAAAGCTTCTAAACAAAATCTTGCATATTTTGATGCAGTTAACAACAAAAAATTCTTACCATATGTTATTGAACCAGCAATGGGGCTTTGAAGAATAACTTTAGCAGCAATTTGTGATGCCTATACAATTGATGAAGAAAATAATAGAACTTATTTAAAATTTGAACCAAGAGTTGCTCCAATAAAAGTTGCAGTTTTACCAGTAGTTAAGAAAATTTGAGATTTAGCAAAAGAAATTTATTCTCAACTTTCAGAAGATTTTGTATGTGAATATGATGAAGTTTGAAGTATTTGAAAAAGATTTGCAAGAATGGATGAAATTTGAGTTCCATTTAGTATTTCAATAGATTCAAATAATTATGAAGAAGGGAATGTTACAATAAGACATAGAGATTCTATGGAACAAGAATTAATAAAAATTAGTGAATTAAATGAGTGGTTAAAAATTAGATTAAAATAAAAAGTTTAGACAAAATTGTCTAAACTTTTTATTTTATAATTCTATATCTACATTATTTTGATTATCTTCATTTGATTTAAGTTTATATCAAACAATAGGAAACATTATTAATGGTATAAATAGAAAACCTATAGTAGTCCAAGCTCATCTTGAACATCTTTTTGATATACTATGTAATAATTTAATTATAAGTGTAAAAAATATTATTAATCATATTATAGGAATCATAAGTGAAAAAGTTCATAATATAATCCATAAAATCCAAATATTTTCTTTTCAAGAAGCTCTTACATAAGAATAAATATTAATCATAGGAATAAAAGATAACCAAGCATGAGGTTCTCATAGTTTTTTATTTATCATATATAAACCCCATCAAGTTAATAATAAATATAAAATATTAATTATCATTGCAACTGTTCAAAATATACCCATATACATTGCTATAGAAGCATCATTTGTAAACTGATTCATTAAATCTGGATTCATAATATAGTAATTATATAATAAAATTTACATTTTAATGTAATTATATTATAATTGTATATATTTATTTGCAAATTTATTATATGGATACAAGAGAATGAGTTTTTGATAGAATAGAACAAAGTTTTGAATTATTAGTAAAAAATATTAATAATTTTTGGAAACTTATATTACCTTTTTTTATATATAAATTAGTATTTACTATTTTTATATGGAATTTTATTAGTTTTGTATTGCTTTGAAATATATGAAGTAGTTGAATGGACATTTTCTCTAATCCATTTTATGGTATTTTATTTTTTCTAATACTTCTTTGATTTTTACTATATTTTATATTTATAGTATGATTTATTATATATAGTATAAAATCTATAAAAGACTTGTATGAATGAAAAGATATTAATATAAAAGAAAACTTAGAATATTGATTTAAAAGTATTATGTCTTCATTTAATACTTATCGGTATATATTTAAATATATTGCTATAATTCCATCAGCATTTATTATATTTTGATGACTTATTTTTATTTTTTGAGATTATTTACATAATGATTTTAGAAATATTTGATTGTATTTAGTTTGATTTTGATTTTTTATTTTACTAATATCTATGATTTATAGATGAGTAAAAACTTACCTATCTTTAAATTCTGCAGTTGATTCTAATGAATATACACAAGAAAATTTTAATATTTCAGTGAAAATAACTGATTGAAATTGGTGGAGAGTAGTTTGAAATTATATTTTAATATGAATTATTATATCTCTTATTATTTCTATTTTTTCATGAATTTTATGATTGTTTTCAACTTGAATTACTGATATAATAGATTTCAAAACACTTATTTATAAATATACTACCTGATGAATAACTTCTGCTGATGCTGATATGATAAAGGAAAATATTAAAAATTATTATAATTCATTTTATCTAAATAATTTTTTGATTTCTATAGTAGATTTATTTATAACAAATATAAAAGAAATTTTTATGCTTACTTTTACTTATGTTCTTTATAAAAGATTAATATTTGAACAATCATTAATTAAATCAAATATTAATTTAACAAATAATAAAAAAATAGAATTATAATTTGATTAAAAAATACTTATGTATATAGTATGTGTATATTATTTTATGTAAGTATTTTTTTTATGAAAGAAAAAATATATTTAGCACTACTACATAAAATTTGATTAAATCATAAAAAATTGCATATTATTTTTGAAATAGATTCAAATTATAAAGAATTTTATAATAATCTATCTTCAAATATATTATATACTTATGGTTTTACTCCTAAACAAATTATCTCTATTTTAGAGAATAAAAAAAAGTATAAAATTGCTGATATAGAAACAAAATTAAACGAAAGAAAAGTAGATTTAATAACTTTTAAAGATGCAAATTTTCCTAATTATTTAAAAGAAATTTTTAATCCTCCTTTCTTACTGTATGTTAGATGAAAATTAGATGAAACACCAAAAATCTCAGTTGTTTGATCTAGAAAAATATCATCTTATTGAGAGAAGGTTATAACTAGTTTAGTCTGAGATATATCTAATTATTTTACTATTGTTAGTTGATGAGCTGATTGATGTGATACTTTTGCTCATAAAACTGTATTACTAAAAAATAAAAAAACAATTTCAATTATATGAACATGAATAGATATTGATTATCCAGTATTTAATCAAAAATTATATAACAATATAGTATCTTCCTGATGAGCTATTATTTCTATTTTTCCAATTTGAGAAGTATGAAATCCATATAATTTTCCAATTAGAAACGAAATAGTAGCTTGAATTTCATCATGAGTATTGATTATTGAAGCACAAAAAAAATCTTGAACACTGATTACTGCAAATTTAGCATTAGATTTATGAAAAGATTTATTTGCTGTACCTTGAGATATATTTAAAAATAACAGCTTAGGATGTAATAATCTTATAAAAAAATGAATGGCTAAATTAGTTATAGAATCTACTGATATACTTGAAGAATTTAATATAACAAATAATTGAAAAAATAATAATAAGAAACCTATATTTGATAATAAAATAGAAGAAAGTATTTATAATATTTTACTTTTGGATAGTTTGTCCATTGATGAATTATCTAATAAATTACTAATAGATGTTTCTACTTTGAGTTTAAAATTAAGTATGATGGAAATTAATAAAATTATAAAAAAAACATATTGATGAAAATTTGAGATATTTTAGTTGATTATTTTATAAAAATTCCTAAAATCAAATCATTAACATTCTTAATTACAATTATTTAAAAAATGGAAAATCTCCTATTTATCAAAAGTGAAATAATTATATTTCTACTTTCATTACTATATATAATATATTATTTATGAACAAAACTTTATAATCTTTATTTTAAATTTAGAAATATAGTTAAACCTCAAACGATAAAAAATAGAAAAAGTGCATTAAATAAAGTAAGTTTAAATAATAAAAATAATTGAAAGAATACAGTTAATAAAATTATATTAAGTGATAATCAAAAACAAGAATTATCAGATTTATTAGCAAAAGTAAAAACTAATTCATCTAAATGATACTTTGATACAGCAAAAAATTTGATTGTTGAATGATTAAGTATTGATAAATATAATAAAGAATTAAATCTTCAATTAGGTTTAATTTATGAAAAAGAAAAAAATTATTCAAATGCAGAATATATTTATAAAGAATTATTAGATAATTATAACTGAGATTATATAATAATGAAAAATTTATGATATATACTTGCAATCCAAGACAAACTTACAGAATCATTAATTATATATGAATTACTTCATAAAAAAAAGAAATTTGATAATGAAGTTATTGAAATTATTTCTGATTTAAGTTTTACATTAAAAAATTATAAAAAAGCATTAAAATTTATTAATTTATATTTATCATCAAAACCTCGTAATATCGATAAATTATGAATGAAAGCAATCTCATTAGATGAATTATGAAATTATAATGAATCTATAGATATTTATAAAAGAATACTTGAACTTCAACCTTATAATACCAAGGCAAAGGAAAATTTAGAATTTGTTAAAGAAAAAATAAAGAAAGAGAAAATAAATAATGAAAAAGATAGTAAATAGTTTTTAACAAAAATAAATAACAAGTTTTAAACAAAAATAATTATTAACATAAAATTAAGCTATTTTAGTTTACTTTTATGTTTTTTTTTATAATCTTAATTTTGAAAATTTTAAAACTCCTAATTAATATTTATGTTAAAAGTACCTCCTCATGCACTTGAAGCTGAACAATCTGTTATTTGAAGTATATTAATTGATAAAGATTGTTTTATTACTATATGAGACATGTTAAAATCAGAAGATTTTTATAGTGATGCAAATTCAACAATATTTTCTGTTATATTTGATTTATATAAATTGAATAAACCTATTGATTTAATTACTGTTAAAGAAAAATTAGATGATAAAAAATTTTTAGATAAAATAGGTTGAATTTCATATCTAGCAGAATTAACTGAAATTGTTCCAACAACAGCTAATATTTATGAATACGCACAAATTGTTAAAAATAAATCAGTTTTAAGATGATTATTGAAATGTTGAAATGAAATATTATCATTTTGATATGATGAAGATAAACAAATTAATGAATTATTGGAATTAACTGAAAAATCAGTTTTTAATGTTACTCAAGTTTTCATACAAAATAAACTTGTCCATATTAATGATATATTGACACAAAGATATGAAGAGTTTGCTGAAATACATGAAAATCCAGAAGCTATAAAATCACATAGATTACAACTTGGTTTTTCTGATCTAGATAATAAAACTGGATGAGTAAAATGATGAGATTTGATTATATTAGCGGCAAGACCAGCAATGTGAAAGACAGCTTTTGCATTAAATATTGCTCAAAATGTTTGATTAGCAGGTAAAAATGTAGCTGTTTTTTCACTTGAAATGAGTAAAGAACAATTAACAGATAGAATGATAGCTTCAGCTATGGAAATAGATAGTTGGAAATTAGCTAAATGAGAATTGGAAGACCATGAATTTGCAAAAATATGAGAAGCAATGGAAAAATTATCTGATGCTAATATTTATATTGATGATTCAGCTGGGTGAAGTCTAACAGATTTAAAATCAAAATGTAGAAGATTAAAAATAGAATCTGGTTTAGATTTAATAATTATTGATTACTTGCAATTAATGAGTAATTGAAATTCATTTAATAGAGTACAAGAAATATCTGAAATATCTAGATGATTAAAGCAATTAGCAAGAGAATTAAATGTACCTCTAATTGCATTATCACAACTTTCAAGAGCTGTTGAGTCAAGACCAGATAAACGTCCTGTAATGTCAGATTTAAGAGAATCGTGAGCAATAGAACAAGATGCTGATATGATACTTATGATGTATAGGGAAGAGTATTATGATGAATTTACAGAAAAAAAATGAGTTACAGAAATATTTATGAGAAAAAATAGATCTTGACCTATCTGAACAATTGAACTTATGTTTCAAAAAAATAATCAAAAATTTGTACAAATTGAAAAAAATATTCATTTACCAGAAGATTATTAATTAAAAAAAGAAGAAATTAAATTT
>JALSMB010000059.1 GCA_026988025.1 Candidatus Altimarinota bacterium
TACTATTATTTTTGTATTTTCTTTTTTCTTTCAAGTTATTTTTAATGAATTAATTAATCCTGCTAAACAAACTATAGCTGTACCATGTTGATCATCATGAAATACTGGAATATTTAATTCTGACTTTAATCTTTCTTCTATTTCAAAACATCTAGGGGCAGAAAAATCTTCTAGATTTATACCTCAAACTGTTGGGGAAATATGTTTAATTGTAGCTATTATTTCTTCTGTATCTTGTGTATCTAAAACTATTGGGAAGGCATTTACTCATGCAAATTCTTTAAATAATACACATTTTCATTCCATAACTGGAAGTCCTGCTAGTCATCAAATATTTCATAATCATAAAACAGCTGATCAGTCAGATACTACCATAACAGTATTTGATTTAATAGTGTATTTATATGCATTTTCAGGATCTTTAGCTATTTCTCTACATGGTTCAGCTACTCATGGAGTATATGCTAAACTTAAATCATCTTTTGTATTTAATTCTATTTTTGATTTAAAATCAATTTTTCATTTTATTTTTTCGTGTAGTTTTAAACTTTCTTTAAAATAATCCATATTTTATTGTTAATTATTTAATAAAAATGAGAACAATTCTTATTATAGACTTTTTAACATAAAAGCAAAATTTTATTTGTTATTTGTTATTTAAAAACTAAAATTTATCTAATTAATATTTAATATAATAATCATGGTTTCATATTTATTGAAAATACTTACTTTAGCTTTCTTTAGTTTTGTTGTAATTTATTTTTATTACTTTGTTTATCCTAATCATTTTTCAAATTTTGATGGTTATTTATCATATATAGTAATTATTTCAATTATTTATGGTGTTTATAAATATTTCCAATTAGAATTTAATGATGATTGAAAAGCTAAATTTTCACTTTTAAAGATATGATTTTATTTTCTTTTACATTTAACTGTACTATCTTTTTTGTTTTTTCAATATAGTTCAGCTCCTATTTGAGGTTGATTATCACTAATATTTACTATATTATTTTATAGTTTTTTGCCTGTCTCTATAATATTTATAGTTGTTGGTTTCTGAAAAAAAATATTAAAATTGTTACCTCATTCAAAAGAAGAAACTGATATATATAGATTTATATTATCACTTTGAATATGATTTTTTTCTTTTATGTTTTTAATTGATACTTTATGAATTTTAGGATTTTATAATTTATATAGTGTATTTTTGGTATTAGCTTGATTTATAGCTTATTCTTATAAAGAGATTTATTCTTTATTTAGTTGAATAAAAAATTATAAAATTGAATTTGATATAGAAGAAGGTTCATATTTAAAACTTATTTCTACTGAATTTTTATTTTTAGTTTCTACTCTTGTTTTATCTGTTAGTTTGATTTCTATTGTAAGACCTTTTCCTATTTGATGGGATGATTTAGGAGCTTATATGAATATTCCTCATTTAATGGCTCAAGCTGGAACTATTATGGAAACAGGTTGAATGATTCCTTGGCAAACATTTACTTGAATAGGTTATTTATTTGGTTCACCAACTCAGGCTTTTTTCTTGAATAATGTTGGTTGATTTCTTAGTTTTATTTTAATTATTGTTATAATTTATGATTTATTAAAAGTAAATATAAAAAATAGTGATATAAATAATAAATTATGATTTAATAAAGCTAAGACTTTTTTAAATATACCTTTATTAGTCGGAACAATTTTTATTGTTATGCCGATGGTTATTTTTGAACAAGCAAAAGATATGAAACTTGATCCAGGATTATTTTTTGTAAGTATAATTGTTTTATATTTATTATTTAAAACTTTTAGAAAATCATATAGTAAAAATAATTTCTTTTTATGATTATTTAACAAATTTAAAAAAGAAAAAAATAGTGAAGATAAAATAAATAATTTAAACTATTTTCTTGATAATAATGATTTTTTAAGTGATAAAAAAGTTACTTTTAAACTTATATTTGTTATATGATTATTAGCTTGATTTGCTTTTGCAATTAAATTAACGAGTTTACTTTTACTACTTTCAGTAATAGCATTGCTTTTTTATACTGAAGTTTGATTTGCTTGATTTTTAGGGTTTTTAGGAATATTCATAGCTTTATTTACAAAGGTTGGATTATGGTCATATATGAATATATCTTATGATAAAACAGATATTTCACTTATTAATACTGTTAGTATAATTGCATTTTTATCAGGAATATTTTTTATAACTATTTGATTTGTTAGACATAAAGAAAATATTAAAAAGCTATTGGCTTTAGTTTGAATTTTTGTTTTATGAGCTTTTATAGCTTTATCACCATGGATTGCAAAAAATGTTGTACAATCATATCCTAATATTTCAGTTTGAACACTACTTTGATGAAAAACAGAATCTTTTAATTTTGATAAAACACTTATTTTATCAGATAAAGAAATTAATAAGATAGAAGAAAATAAAAGAGCTAGATTAGATAATGATTGAACAGTACAAAATGAAGACTGGGGTAGATATTTTGGTTACGAAAAATGAATTAACAATTTTGTTAAACTTCCTTGGAATCTAACAATGCAAAAAAATCAATGAGGTGAATTTACAAATATTTGATTTTTATTCTTAGCATTATTACCAGTTATATTTTTATTTTTACCTTTTAGAAATAAATTTTATTATTTAGCAATTGTTTGAATACTATTCTTTGAATTAGCAATATTCCAATTTTGATTTTTAAATAATTTTTTATCTAATATTACTTTACCTTTTGGTTACCTAATTTTATTTTTACAATATTTAATATTTTTAGTTTTATTTCTTTATTGATTAAAAGTAGAAGATAAAGATAATACTGGAAAGATTAACCTATTTAAGTTAAATTTAATTTTTGCTGGATTATATACATTTTTATGGTCTATATCTGCTTATTGAGTAGTTTGGTATGGTATTGTTATGTATTTTTCATTTTTATTAATGATATCTATATCACTTTATTATTTATCATGCTATAAAGATGATATAACTGAAAAGGAGTTTTATATTAAAATGTTTTGAAGTTTAGTTTTTTCTTTGATTATTGTAATTTATTTTATAAATTCTGTTATTCCTAGTACTTTTAATAATCTAAAAAATGCATGATATAAGGAATTTAAAACTGGTCAGATTAAAACAGTAGAAGCACCATTTTTATATCATAGTGAATATTTAAAAATACTATTTGTTTTAAATATAGATAATAATAAGCATGAAGAATTTTTAAATGAATATATAAGAAATGATATAAAAAAAGCAGTTTCATGAATTGCGAAAATGGATATTTATTCTGTAAAAAATATTTTATTAAAAATACAAAAAGAAAATAAACCTTTGGCTAATTCTGCTAAAAAATCTTTATTAAGTATTTATAAAAATATTTCTAATCCGACTGACAAATATAAAAACAAATTAGGTATTTATAGAATATGAACATTTCTTGCTTATCATATTTCAGAAAATAATAAAAGATTGATGTGAGATGGATTATTATTTCAATTTAATGATTATGTTTATAACAAAGATATAGATAAAACTGTAGAAAATTTTAAAAAATTGGGTGTAGGTTATTTGTTAACAGACTTAAATGCTGCAACTATAGATAGAGATGCAAGACATAATCTTACTAAAAGGTATGAAAAACTTTTATCAACATTTAGAAGTGATAAATTAGAGCTAGTTGAAACAGACAGTATTTGTTTAAAACTTGCTTTAGAGAATTGGAGAAAATCAGCTAAAACTGAAACTGATTATAAAAATTATATGATGACTGCATGAGTAAATTATGAAAGTTATGATAAAGATTGAAAACAAATAAATAGATGAGTAAAATTATTTGCCTGTTATAAAAATATAAAAGATCTTTTAGAATCTTGAAATATAAATAAAAATAATTATTCTTACTTAATGTGATTAAATAATTATATAAGATCAAATTTAGATAAATTTAAATCTGAAAATGATTTATATTGATTTTTAAAACAACAAGTTCCACATGGATATAAAGCGTTATTTAGAATAAAATAAAATGCATAGAGTTTAACCTCTATGCATTTTATTTTCTGGATCATATTTTTCCCAAAAATTATTTCTAAATTGTTCATAAGTATTTTCTAAAATAGCTTCTCTTGCATTTTTTCATAGATTTATAAGTAAATATAAATTATGATATGAAAGTAGTTGCATTCAAAGCATTTCTCATTCTTGAATTAGATGTCTTATATATCATTTAGTATAATCACGGCAAACTATACAATCACAATCTGAATCAATTGCTTCTTTACTCAATTTCCATTTTTCATTTCTCAGTTTTATATTTCATCTACTAGTAAATGCTACTCAATGTCTTCATAGTCTAGTTGGAAGAACACAATCAAACATATCTATTCATCTATAAATTCATTCTACTAAATCTTCTGGAGTACCAACTCACATTAAGTATCTAGGTTTATTTTTTGGTAAAACTGGTTCTATAACGTCCATTGTTCTATACATATCCTCTTTAGACTCTCATACTGAAAGTCATCAAATTGCAATTCATGGACAATCAAGTTTTCATATAAATTCAGTTGATTCTTTTCTAAGATCATCATATATCACTCATTGAGCAATAGGGAATAGTGCTTGTATGTATTCTCAGTTTTCTTTTCTTTTTATATTATTTTCTTTCCATCTTTTTACACATCTTTCTGCCCATCTATGTGTTCTGTTCATAGCTGCTTTTGCATATTCATGACTACTGTCTCAAGGTGCACATTCATCAAAAGCCATTATTATATCTGCTCATAGATTAGACTGTAAATCCATATTATTTTCAGCATTAAAAAAATGTTTTGATCAATCAATGAAACTTCTAAAGTGAACTCAGTCTTCAGTTATTTTTACTAAACTTTCATCATTTTTGAAACTATTTTTATCTCAAGTTTGTCATAGTGAAAATACCTGAAATCATCCAGAGTCAGTTAAAATTGGTTTATTATAATTTTGAAATTTATGTACTCATCAGAAATGTTTAACTACATCTTGACCTGGTCTTAGATATAAATGATAAGTATTAGCAAGAATTATCTCAGCTCACATTTCATCAAGCATTTCTTTTGTAATTCATTTTACTGTTGCTTTTGTTCATACTGGCATGAACATAGGAGTTTTAAAACTACCATGTTCAGTAAAAAATTCTCATGCTCTAGCTTTTCAATCAGTATTTTCTAGTTTAAATTCAAACATTATTTTATTATTTTTACTTTTTAAGTGTTTTGTTATTTTAAATCCACCATTGAATTCCTTCCTTTTTCAAAGGAAGGAATTTAGGATGGATTAGAATCTAAGTACACATTCCTTAATCTAAATTATTATACAAAATAAAAAAGATTTACAACTTTTTGTAAATCTTTTTATATTTCATCACTATGCTCTAGTTCATGTATCATTTTTTTAAGATTTTCGTCTTTTTTATCATCTCTTTCTGCTTTTTGTGTAAATGCTTTATATTGATGTTCTTTTAATAAATCTACTAATCAATGATTCCATTCGGGATCTTTTATTTTTATATCTTTTATTACTTCTATTTCTTTTTTTAACGAATTAGCTTTATCTAAAAAATCATCTCTTCAAAGATTATCCATATCAGCATCTTTTATGATTTTTTCATAAATATCTGTTGGGTTTTTATAATCAGGATCTGTAGCTAGGATTAATCTTCTAATTATTTCTATTTTTTTATTTGGATAAAGCAATCATTTTAAATAATTAGATGCTATTTTTGCTCAAATAGGCTCATTATTATCATATTGAATGACAAATCATGTATCATGAAACAATCAAGCTAGTGCTAATATTTCTAAATCTTCCTCTTTTAATCATTCTTTTTTTCATAGATAAACAGCTCTATCCATTACTTCAACAGCATGATTATAACTATGATAATAATGTTCTTCAAGGGGAACTAATAATTTATTAACATATTTTTTAGCTCTATTTATAAGTTTTGTATTATTCATAATTTTATCTAATAATTATTTTACTAATATCATTATATGCTATTAATAAACTTAATGCAATTAATACGATAAAAAATCATACATGTATATATCATTCAGTTTTTTCACTTATAGCTTTTCTTCAAAAAATCTTTTTTATTAAGCCATTTATAGTAATAAATAAAAACCTTCATCAGTCTAATGCAGGGATAGGTAATAAATTAAATACTCATAAATTTATAGAAATAATTGCTCATATAACTAGTAAAAAAATTATTCATCATTGCATAGAATTTGTAATAAAATCTACTATTCAAATTGGTCAACTTACTTGATTTATAGCTTCTTGTCTTTCTTTAGGTGTTTCAGGATTGAATATTTTTCTTACTAATATTCAAAGTCATTTAAATGTAAGAAGTGTTTGATTATAAGTTTCTAGAGTTCAGTATTTAATCGAATTAAAGAATCAATATTTATATTGAAATGATTTATTTAATTCTATATTATCTCAAATATATGCTCATATTTTTCAATTATTATCTAAATTTATTTTGAAAATATTATTTTTATTGTCTGTTAATAATATAGTATTATTTTTATTTTCTTCTAAGATATTTTTAAATTTTTCTAGGCTAGAAATTTTTTTATTATTTATTTTTGTAATAATGGTATTTTCTTTTATTCATGATTTTTTAGCTAAACTATTTTTTATTGGATTTACTATTATTCAGTCTTTTTTAATTAATAATCAAGAATTAATTGATTGTTCATATGTAGGAATAAGTTTTAAATCTAGGTTAGTTTGAATTTGAGTATTTATTCAAAGTGGTTTTATTCAGGTAAAAAATAGTATAGAAAAAATAATTATTGCTAATAAAAAATTCATAAAAACTCAAGCTAATATTATGATAGCTTGTTGCCATGCTGGTTTATTCATTAAATTATAATCAGCTTTATTTTCTTTTAATTTTTTTATGATAATTTGTTTATCATCTGATTTAATTATTTCTCAATCTTTATCAAATATATCTTTATTTTCTAGTAAATCTTTTTCTAAATCTGCATTGTTATAAAGTTCTTTTTTTTCATTATACACTAAAAAAGTATTAGGCATTTCTCAAGTTAATTTCACAAATCAACCGATTGGAAGCCAATTTAAACTAAAAAGTGTTCATTTTTTATCAGTGAATAATTTTTTAGCTCTAGGAGGAATTCAAAGTCCAAATTCTTCAACTCTAACTCAAAATTTTCTAGCTGTAATAAAGTGTCCCCATTCATGAATTAAAACTATCACAGAAAAAAGAACTATAGATGTAATTATTCAAAGAATTATCATTTTTTTAAGTTTAAATTTATAATGTTTTTAATTCTATTAAGCAATGATTAAATGTCTAATTTTTTTAATTTAAGTTTTTTTGCTTTTTTATCTAAATAGTGGTATAATATATTAAATATTTTTAATAATAAAATTATGGATAATAATTCATCTGAAAACTTAAGAGAAAACAGTGAGAATAATTGAAACAATGATTTTTCTACTGCTAAAAATAATTTTTTAAATGATTTTTATAAAAATAATTCTAATAATGCTAACTTATTAGATGATATTTTTAATTGATGAGAAATAAATTGAGATTTAAAAGATAGATTAGAAAGTGGATTAGAAAAATGAAAAACTAAGTGATGAAAAATTAAAGATAAATATAATGTAGCAAGTAAAAATAAATATCTATGAGTAAATATAGATGATATAAAAAAATCAGATTTACAAAATAAATTTTGATCAGATTATATTTATTTAAAAGAAAAAAGAAAAGCATTAGAATGACTACTTTTAGATGAGTTTGATTTGGAAGATATTCAAAAAGAAGAATTAAAAAATTGAATACAAAATA
Source organism: Candidatus Altimarinota bacterium (assembly GCA_026988025.1). Lineage (GTDB taxonomy): Bacteria > Patescibacteriota > Gracilibacteria > BD1-5 > UBA6164 > UBA6164. Next base: position 7,890 of record JALSMB010000059.1, read on the forward strand.
TTGAATTTAATAAACTTTCTGATTTTATTTGAAGTAATAAAAAAAGAAATGTATTTATTAAATCTATTTTATGAAATGATATAAATAAATTTCAAATAGATAATTTCCCTTCTTTATATTCTATTACAAAAACTGAATATAAGAAGAAAATAAAACTTTTAAATACTAATGATGCACGTATTATAAAAAATATATTTTTATGATTTAAAAATTGAATTTTAGATGAAGTTTGAATTAAAGAATTAATAAGAATAGATTTTTTAAATGATACACAAAAAAAAGAAATAGTAGAAAAATTAATTCCAAATATTTCATTAAAGAAAATTGAAGAATTTAATTTAGTTTCAGCTGATAAAATATCAGAATTAAAAAATAAAATTAAAACTAAATATAAAAATAAATTTAGTGATTTAACTGATTTTGATCTAGAAT
>JALSMB010000060.1 GCA_026988025.1 Candidatus Altimarinota bacterium
CATGGTGGAGCTAGACGGATTTGAACCGACGTCCCTAAGGGCCAAAGAGATAATTCTACTATCATAGTTTATTTTAATAATAATTCATCATAAAGAATAAACAAAAAATAATGCATTATAATCTAATCTATTGATATTTAAATGAAACAAGATTAAATCAAAACCGTTTCAAATAAAACTCTAATTTATAAGTTTATAAATCTTTAAGAGTCGAAATTTTTATAAACTGTGTAACAGGCCAGTCGGCACTCATTCCTTGGAAAGGTTACTGTTGTGCAAGTTTGATTATGCAGCAACGAAAGCTGGATTAAAAGCATTTTTAAATGCATTTAAACCACCTTGAATTCTAGTTTTAGCAGTTATGCTTGAATGTGTTGATTAAGGAAGTCACATACATCTCCCTGATAGCATATAACTCGAGCAATTCCCTAGGTAGAAACCAAGATTAGCCCCAGTGTTATTATTATATTTAGAGAAAAGCTAAAGTAAAGAAATAATTAGTGTATTTAATAAAAATAAGTTATAATTAGAAATATATAACTAAAAAATATGATTAAAATACAATATAAACATAAGCAAGAACAAATATTAATAGAAGAAATAGCTTCTAGTTCTTTTGTCACAAAAGAAATATTATGTGATATAAAGAAATATTATAATGAGTATGTTCCATATCACAATTTCTTACATGTATTACAGGTGTCAAAATCTCTATTACAATTAAATCAAAAATATTTTAATATATTAGAAATTAAATCTTTATTTTTTGCAGCATTATTTCATGATGCATGACATACATGACAAGCAGATTTATTAGATGAATTTAATTCTCTAGATATTGCATTAAAAAACTTATCAGAATTTAATAATAAATTTAATATATGATTATTAGATGAAACACTTATAAGAAAAGCTATAATTTGAACAGTTTTCGCAAAAAGATGAAAATTAACTGATAGATTTGCAAAAATATTATGAGATTTAGATATATGAGTTTTATGATGAGATTTTTTAGAATTTTGTTATTATTGATTTCCATTTTGATATGAATTATGACAATCAGAAAAAGAATATATTACAAAAACTGAGATATGATATTTTAAATACTTAATTTCTTTTAATAAGGAAATCTTACTTACAAAAGAAGTAAAAGAAATATATCCAAATATTTTTAAAAATATAAAACAATTTATAAATACTGATTTAAATCTAAAAATAGATATGATGAAAACAATAAAAGAGCAAGATATTACATATGAGGAATTTTACTTGAAATATAAAAGACAATTATAATTTAATATAATTGTCTTTATTACTTATAAAAGAAAAATCTTTTTCATGCAAATGATCGATTTTCTTAAACTTTAAAACTCCTTTTTCATCATTATATTTCACATAAAGTTCATAGGTATCAGAATTTTTAATATACTTCAATCCATAATACTTTAAACTATAAACATTTACTATATTATCTTTTTTTACTTGTAAAAAATAAGACATTTTAAACCTCTTCTAAAATATTACTAATTATGATATAATCTGATTTAACATAATCAAAAACCCTCTCTACAGCAAAAGCTAAATTATTATTTAGCAATTTTCTAAAATATGAATTTACTTTTGATATATTTGAAGTTGTAATGAAAAAATCAGCTTCCACATAAAATGTATTTTTTTTATCATCTAGAGATGTAAATAAATAATAATATGGTGGATTATCAATTATCTCCTCTATATTATCTTCTTGTCTATCATCCTCAAAACTATACTCTAGAATAAAAAGTTTATCTAATGATTTTAATATATTTGTATAATGTTCATATCTAGTATCAGATACTCCACAATCTTTTTCAAATTTATCTAAATCAATAGAATTTCTTCTAGACTCGATAACTTCCTTAATTTTTTTTAAACTACAAGACATAGTTACACCTCCCTATTTTGTTTTTATTTTTGCTTTAATATATTACAATGTATTCTATGAAAGTCAATAAAAAAAATAGTTCAAAATTGGACTATTTTTTTCATTTTTTTAAATCAATAATTGCATCTCTTAATTCAGCTGCTTTTTCAAATTCCATATTTGCTGAAGCAATATCCATTTCTAATTCTAATTTAGATAATTCTTTTTCAACTGATTTTCTATCTAACATACTATAATCTCTTTTTGTTTTATTAGATTTTAATCACATGTCTTTTATTTCAGAATATACTGTTTTTGGAGTAATTCAGTTTTCTTTATTGTATTTATCTTGTAAGTTTCTTCTATAATAAGTTAAATCGATTGCTTTTCTCATAGCTTCTGAAACTATCAATCATTCATCATTACATAGTTTACCATTATCCAATCTAAGCAATCAGTCTTCTTCCCTATTTAGTTTACTTAAATCAGTCTTTTTTAATTGTTCTGAATACATATATACTTTACCATTTTCATTTCTAGCAGCTCTTCATATGATTTGAATAAGTGCTGAAGTAGACCTAAGAAAACCTTGTTTATCTGCATCTAATATACATATTTTACTTACTTCTGGTAAATCTAATCATTCTCTTAATAAATTTACTCAAACTATTACATCTATTTTTCATTCTCTTAATTCTTTTAAAGTTTCAAGCCTCTCTAATGTTTCAATTTCACTATGTAAATATTTAACTTTTATTCAATTTTCAAGTAAATAATCTGTTAATTCTTCACTTGATCTTTTAGTAATTGTAGTAATTAAAATTCTTTCATTATTATCAATGACATCAGAAATATTTTTCATGATATCATCTATCATAAATTCCATTGGTTTTTGTATAATTTCTGGATCAAGTAATCATGTTGGTCTCATCATTTGAGGAATAACTCTACATTGTTTACTAGATTTCCAGATTCAATCTTTTATAGGGTCAAAATTTAAAAAAACATCTGGATTATCACAACTAGATTCAATATCATATTTTCATGGAGTTGCAGAAACAGAAACTACATTTGAAAACTTTGCCTCAAATTCTTCAAATTTAAGTGGTCTATTATCCATAGCACTTGGTAATCTAAATCAGTTTTCTACAAGATTTGTTTTTCTAGCTCTATCTCAAGCATACATTCATCCTATTTGAGAAAAAGTCATATGAGATTCATCTACTAAACATAAAAAATCTTTACCAAAGTAATCCATAAGAGTTGCAGGTGGAGATCAAGCTTTTCTACCATCTAAATAACTAGAATAATTTTCAATTCAGTTTACATAACCAACCTCAGCCATCATTTCTAAATCATATTCTACCTTGGTTTTTAATCTCTCATATTTCAATACATCTCAAATATCTTCTTTAAAATATTTAAGTCTTGCATCGAGTTCCTTTTTAATTTCTGGAATTATTTCTAATATTCTATCTTTTGTAGTAACTGTATGTTTAGCTGGAAATATTTTAGCTGATTGCATATAATCATATACTTCTCATGTTAAATAATTTCTTGAACTAATTTGACTAACCTCATTTCACCAAAATTCAATAGTAATTACTGTCTCACTACTAGATGGATATATTTCAAGCACATCTCACATTACCATAAAATTACCAGGTTTAAAATCACTAGCAGCTCTTCTATATTGTATAGCTACTAATTTTTTAAGTAAATCTTCAATAATATATTCTTTTCAAACTTCTATATCAAAAACTTGTTCTGTATAAAGTGCTATATCTCAAATACCATAAATACATGAAACAGATGCAACTATAACTACATCTTTTCTAGTAAGTAAATCTTGGGTTGCAGCATGTCTCAATCTATCAATTTCTTCGTTAATCGTTGCTTCTTTTTCTATATATGTATCAGTTTTAGCAACATAAGCTTCAGGTTGATAATAATCATAATATGATACAAAATAATGCACTGCGTTATCAGGAAAAAAATCTTTAAATTCTTGAGCTAATTGAGCAGCTAATGTTTTATTATGAGCAATAATTAAAGTTGGTTTATTTATTTCCTTTATAACATTTGCCATAGTAAAGGTTTTACCACTTCAAGTCACTCACCAAAGTGTTTGAAATTTTTCTCAATCAGCTATATTTTGTGTAATTTCAGTAATTGCATTTGCTTGGTCAGGACTTGGAGAATATTTTGATTGTAGATTAAATAATTGTTTAGTCATTTCTTATATTTTTTATTGTTTTAAACATTCTTTTTATTATATTTAATAATATTAAAAAACAAAATAAAACTAAACATAAGTTTAGTTTTATAAAACATCAACACCTTTTAAAAAGTATTTAATTATCATATCGTAAGTCCATCACCTATCAGTAAAATAACTCACTCATTTTCATGAGATTCATACTCAATGTCATTTTTTACTTAATCAAATACTTCATTTATCAATTACAGATTGTAAATATGGATATTTTTTAGATTCTTTACTACATATATTATCTCAATATTTTATTCTACAATATTCATAAAAACTCACTGTATTTCAATTACTATTACTAAAATACCAAGGTTTAATTAATTTTCAATTATATGTAATAATTTGTCTTTTTGTATCATTAACTATTTTATTTACATTAGGACTTCTTTGTTCTAATCAATATCATAAATATTTTTGAAAAACATTTGAATCATCTATTCAATCATAAAATTCTCACGGAAATTTTCTATCTTTTGTTATATACCAATTAGCATAACTTCTAGCAGCTATAATAATAGTTTTAATTTTTTCTATATTTTCAAAATCACTAACTTCTCATAGTCATTTTAAATAATCTTCTATATTTAAAGAATTCACAACAACTAATTCATTATTTTTAACATATACTATTAAATCTCATCTAAAGGTATTATCATTAAATTTTCATTTTTTATCCCATAATGGTTTTCTATTCCAAGAAGTAATTTGTAAAATAGTACTTTGATATTTTTTAGGTATTTTTAAAATAGTATATTTATATCATTTAATTTCAATTTTATTTCAACTTCTTTTAATCTTAAATAAAGCTCTTCAAGATTTAATTGTAATATTGTTTTTATCAGGATAAGATAATTTAATTTTAATATTTTTTTCACTAACATTAAAAGAAGATTTTATAGTGTTATAATTATTTTTATAACTAAAATAACCTAACAATAAATCTTTTAATTCAGCATTTTTTTTATTATATGATTCATCTAAACTAGATTCTATATTAGCTAAAATCTCTATCAATTTATTGTCACTAAACTTCCTTAATTTAACATAAATTCTTTTTCTATATAATTTTTTAACAAATACAGGGTCTTTTAAAAGTTCAATTCTAAGTTGATTTATTTGAGAATAAAGAGCATCTCATGGGCAACTTGTATGTCAAGCATCTCTATGTCAAACTATTGGATATAAATATTTAGTTGTAAGTGGTTGTTTACAATCATTTCATATGCATTCTTCATGGAAATATGTCTTTTCTGTTAAATCAATGTCGTATTTTTTTATTAAAAATTGTGTTAATTGCTTTAATGAATTATATTGTTTATCATTTATTTTATCAACAGAATAATCTCACATTAATGCAATTCAAACTGATCACATATTATTCCATTTATTATGAGCTCATACAACATAATCTCATCAAGCCCTTCATTCAAAAATCTCTCAATTTTTTCAAATAAGAAAATTGTATCATATATCTCACCATTCCCTTGTTAAAGCATGAAATTTATAAATACTATTTATAGATTCAAAAGGATTATCATAATTTGTATCAGTATGATGTATAACAATAGCATTTATTTTTTTAACCTTAGTAATCGGCCAAGCTAATTTTTTTCAATTTTCATATTTATTTACAGATTCAACTTTTATATACTCTCAATAATCATTTAATAAAATATTTTTCATATTTTTTAATTTTTCACTTCTTAATTTCTGTCTTAATATTTCTTCTTTTGTGTGTTCTATTTCTCTATATTTAATTGCATTTTCTGACCATTTTTTAAAAATATTTTGCCATTCTTCTCATTCAACAAATCTATAATTTTCATTAGCTCACCACTCTTCCCTAGATATAATTTTTATATCATTTGATCAAAAAACTGATGGATATAAAAAGAAAACTAAAAAAAGTATGTAAAATATTTTTATCATTTGGCTTTTTATGGTAAAATATAAATATATTACAAATAAATATTGCTTATATGTCAAAACAAATAAACAAATTTCTTGCAAAAGTATTACTACTAAGTACGTTAATAGTGGTTGTTTTTAATATATGAGATAATCTCATAAATGCAAATTCAAACAAAACTGAAACTTTAGTAAATACTGAAAATTATACTAACTTTAAGTGAGTTAATAATAATTCTTTAGGAAAAATTTGAGTAGCAATTACTACAAATGTATGAATTCAATATAAAAAAAGATGAGAAATACCTGCTACTATTTATAAAGATATATTTTCAGTTAATGAAATATTAAAAAATCAAATATCTGCAAACAAAGAATTAATATGAGCTAATATGATAGCTATTGAGGAATATAAAAATATTTTAAAAACAAATGTAAAACAATTAATTGATTCAAGTTATGATAAACCAAGAACTTTAGATGCTTTTATTGATCAATTAGAATACAGATACACAATAAATAATAAAAATATACAAACATTAAATCAACAAAAAACAGTTTTTACGAATAACATGACATCTGTGAATTCTAAAATAGATTCTCTTAAATTAAAAATTGAAAAAGATTTTTCTGAAAACAATTCATCAGAAAGTTTAGTTAATATTGATAATTACTTAGAATTGAAAAAACAATATTACTATTCAAGAACATATATCGTTTATATAAATCATTTTTTAAGTGAATATAATTATTTAAACAAATACAATAAACTATTGTTAGATACACTTATTAATAATAAAGATGCTTTAATTAAAAATGCATATGTGGTAATTCCTGATTCTTGATCAACATTATTGAAAAAATTTGATTTAATATATGATGAAAATCAATATAAAAGTATAAAAAAATAATAACCATAGGTTATTATTTTTTTATACAGTTATAAATGGAGCAAATACTAATCTATTGTTTTCATTGTTAACAAACTCATCTTTTAAAAAATCTAGATTTAATTCACTTCTATACCCAGAATTTCACCTTTGAATCATATTATATCAAACTGTTTTTATTTTATATGATACGTCATACCTATCACAAGTTCTAGAACATATATCATCGGTTGTATACATTCATCTACTAGGGTTTTCAATAGCACTTGTATCACAAAGTCTTCATGTAAAAATTAAAGCCCAAGGATAATATAAATCTATTCAAACCTCAGAATTATTTTTAAATAAATCTTCTCTTTTTTCCATGTAATCTAATGCTACTCTTTTAATTCAATATTTATTTAAAAAATTTTTAAATAAATCTAAACTGACCTCTGAAGAATTATAAAATTTCATTTGTCACTTAACTATTTCTTCTCTAAGTTTTAATTTTTCTTGTTCTGATTTATTTTTAATCAATTCTCAAGCAGGATGGGCTTCATATCAATAAGTATCAATTAAAGGAGTTTTTAATATTTTATGAATAAGTCTACCAAAATTTATTTTTAAATTAGTATATTTAGTAGTTAATAGTCTTAATACTCCTAAATCATTTACAACTATTTCAATAGGATTTTTAATATTTAATCAATTTAAATATTCTAATGACTCATTTAATCTTTCCATCATTTTATTACCGACATATGGTGTAACAAAAGTAAAAGTTCTAATTTTATGAGGAGGAAAATTTTTATTAAATTCTTTAAATTTTTCTACTGCTTCCACTATTTCTATTTTTGTAGGAACTAAATATTCACAATTATCACTTCAGTAGTAAATTCAAGAAATTTTATTAAAATATTCAGGTCCGAATCTCTTTTTTATTTCTCTAATAGCCATAAAATTAACCTCATATTGTGGGCTTATATTTTCAGCTAATTCTCAAGGAAAATTTTGCATAAAAAATCCAGCAAGTTCTCTATCAGCTTTTCACTGAGATAATAACTTACCATTATTTAATAACTCAAAATATTCTAAATTTGTTCAAATATGTATATATAGTTGCATTAATAGTTTTTAATAAACAAAATCGACTTTAACTACTTTATTTCAGAATTTTTCTGAAATTTCTCATTCCCTGATTGAAACTACTTCATCGAAATCCTCAAATCTCTCTATAATTTCTTCGAAATCGACTTGTTCTCATTCATATGTAGCAATTTCATATACTCATTCTTCATAAGTATCATTAATAATCTCTATTTTATCTTCACTTGAAACTGAAATATCATAAGATTTTAAATCTCATAACTTATCTTCAATCATATCAATAATTTCAGCAGTAGAATTTAGTTCCGTATCACCAAAAATAAACATAATTTTATCTCAAGTTTTAGATAAATTAGCAACATAATCAAAATCGAGTCCTGATATAACTTTATTTCAATTTAATATAATATTTCATGCAAAAGTGTTCATATTTTATTTTTTAAATATATTTAATAAATTTTCTGTTGGTCTCCCTATAAAAGCTTTTTTTTCATCATAAATAATAGGTCTTTCCATTAATTTAGGATGTTTTCACATAGCTTTTAATATTTCTTCATCACTAGAATCTTTAGTTAATCAAAGTTCCTTAAATTCTTTTTCTTTTGTTCTAGTAAAATCAATAGCCTTTAATCAAAGTTTATCTTTTAAATCAACAAGCTCATTATAATCAAGAGGTCATTGTACATAATTTCTTAATGTAAAACTTTTTCAACTATCTTTTATAGCTTTTAATCAATCTCTAGATTTACTGCATCTAGGATTATGTAAAAATATTCTCATAATTTATTTGTTAAAAATTATTTCTTTTAAAGTATTAACTATTTTCTTTTTTGAATGCTTATAAAAACTTTTTTTTGATAATAAATCTGTTTCTATAACTTTTACTTTTCTTCTAACTAAATCTTCTTTTTCTCATTTTGATAAATATAAAAAATCTCATCATTTTATAGATATGTCATTTTTAAATTCTTTTAACTGGCTTTCATTTAATTTCAATTTCTTATTATTTAAAACAAAATAATCAATTCTTTTTCATAAAAATCTTTCTATTTTATTTATAAAATCAAGTTGAGTTAATCCAGTTGTTTCTCATCATTTGTTTGTAGAATTTCATATATATATAACTTTAGCTTTAGAATCTCTAATAGATTCTTTTACTCATCATATTATAAAATTTGAAATAAGTGATGTAAATAAGTCTCATGGTCAAATTATAATATAATCAGAATTAATTATTGCTTCATGTACTTGTTTATTATGATTAGCATCAATAGAACAATCATTTAATTCTAAATCAGCTATTCATGAATTATAATCAACTACATTAGAAATTCTATCTTGATTTTTTATAACCTCACCATTTCACAAAATAGCTTTAATATAAGCTCTTTTGGTAGTAACTGGTATTATTTTTCAATTAACTTCTAATAAATTATGCATAAAAGCGATCATTTTATCATAATCTTTATCCAGATTATAATATAATGAAGCCATTAAAATATTTCAAAACTTATGTCATTTTAAGCTTGCTTCTAAAGGAAGTTTAAACTTAAAAATATTTTTACATTTTCTATCTATATTTTCATATAAATTTCATGAACAAAAGTCTATAAATTTTTTTAATTCATCTTTTAACTCTCATCCTCTTCAAAAAAATAATAATTCTTTATTTACTTGTTTAAATAGATCTAATATAGTAAAATTTTTAATATTTTCTTCATTTAAAAAAGTATATTCAAATACTAATTTAAAATAATCTCTATATTTTGAATTAGATAAAGAAAATAAACATCTTCTTAAATCTCAAGGTGGTGGTAAATGCAAACCTAACTCATCTTCGAAACTTTTCATAAGCATTCATGTTGTCCTTCAATCATCACTCATAGATACAATTGAAGAAATATCTATATCATTTGAAAGTTCAGTAAAAAGTCCATCAAGTAAATTTGATTGACCATTTCATCATCATATAGTAGTTATTTTAAACATATTATTTTAAATCTAAATCTTTTAAAAATTTACTGAATTCTTCTTTTAAATCATCTCTTTTTAATGCAAATGAAACAACAGCTTTTAAAAATCATAGTTTACTTCAAGTATCATATCTGGTTCATTTTATATTTAATCAATAAATATCTCTCTTTTTTCTCATTAATTCAAAAGCATCTGCAAGTCTTATTTCTCAATCTCATGATCAGGATTCAGACTTTTCTAAATATTTAAATATTTCTGAAGTTAAAACATATTTTCAAATAACTCAATGTCTAGATTTTGTTTCATTTGATTTTGGTTTTTCTAAAAACTTATCTACTTTAAACTCATTTTCATCACAAGAATTAGTTTCAATAACTCAATAACTAGAAACTTCTTCATCAGATACATCAACAGTTGCAATTACTGGATTTCATTTCTTTTTAAAACTTTCAACTAATTGACTAGCAGCAGAAACTTCATGATCAACTAAATCATCTCAAAAAAGTACTAAAAATGGATCATCTCAAATAAGATTTTTTGTTCTTAGTATAGCATCTCAATCTCATTTTGGATAAGGTTGTCTAATATAACAAATATTAGCCATAGTATTTAAACCTTTTACCTTTTTAAGATAATCAAATTTTCATGATTTATCTAGTCTATCTTCAAGCTCAGGATTAGAATCAAAATGATCTTCGATAGCTCTTTTACTTCTTCAAGTTACAATTATTATATCAGTACATCATGCCGAGATAGCTTCTTCTACAAGCATTTGCATAACTGGTTTATCTATAATTGGAAACATTTCTTTAGGAAGAGCTTTCGTTGCAGGTAAAAATCTAGTTCACATTCATGCAGCTGGAATTACACATTTTGTTATTTTTCTAGACATTTTTTAATGTAAAAAATTAAATTTTTCTGGATTTTCTAAAAATTGTTCATACATATCTCATCATTCAAAAAATTCTTCACTTTCAACTATTTTTAAATCATTTTTATAATTTGGATTTTTTTCAAATCAACTAGTTTTATAGTAATAATTTCATCATTTTAAATCTTTATATTCTCAATATTCAGATGAAAAACTATCATCAACAATATTAGCCATTACTAAAATATCTTCATCACTAGGATTTATAGTTATATGACCAAATCATTCATCCATAACAACTTTATCTCAACTAAAAGCATCAGTGTATTTCACCTCATTATCATTTTGTTGTAAATATATTACTGTTCATGATAGTACTTCATAAATTTCTTCATATTTAGTTCAATCAGATTTTTTAGGATGATAATGTCAATAAGTTTTATTAAACTCATCTCAAATTATCTCTGGAACAATCACAGTTAGATCATATCTAAGATTATTTTCTTTAAACTTTTTTTCATCTTCTTTATTTAAATAAACTCATCTAAACATAAAATAAAGTCATTTATCATCATCTATATCTCATTTATCATAATATAACTCTTTCATATCATAATAAGTTCTAATAGATGGATCTATTATTCTTTTATCAAATTTTAATTGATGAGTATTTTCATCAAATTCAATTTCCTTTTCTCAAATATAAAATTTCATATTTTTTTAAAAATTATTAATTAACATCAAATCTTTCAAATAATGCCTCACCTTTTTCTTTTATCATAAATACCTCTTTCTTATTTCTTAATTCTTGTATTTTTCAAGCTTCTAATTCTTCTACATATCAACTTAAGCCTATTTTATTAAATAATTCTCACATTTTTTCTGGAAAAAATGAATAAAGATTTAATCATACCTGTCTTAATCATTCTGAAATAGTATAAAAAATATCTATTACTTCTTCTTTTTTAGACTCATCTTTAATCAAAGTCCAAGGCTGAGTTTCATCTACATATTTATTTAATACATCTAAAAATTTAAATGATAAATCTAAAGATTCTTTTAGGTTATATTTAGAAATATTTTTATCAAAATCTGAAATATAATTAACTAAATCATTAGCTATAATTTTATTTATATTTCATTTTAAACCATTCTCTAAACCAAGCTTAATAGTAAGGACAACTACCCTATTTACTAAATTTCAAAAATTATTAGCAAGTTTAGCATTATATGTTAAAATAGCTTGTTTTTGATCAAAATCTCAATCTTGACCTATATTAAAAGCTGATAATAAATATAGAACCATCATGTCTTTTGAATAATCTTCACTATATTTTACTGGATCAATAACATTTCAAATACTTTTACTCATTTTTTGTCAATCAACAGTCATAAAACCTGTTGTTAAAATTTGTTTTGGTAATTCATAACCTGCACTCATAAGCATAGCAGGCCAGTAAATAGCATGGAATCTAATAATATCTTTACCAACTACATGTAAATCTGCAGGCCAAAAATTGTATCATTTTAGAGATTTACTACATTTTTTTTCTTCCCATTCTGGAGTAGTAACAGTCACATAATTGTAAAGTGCATCATACCAAACATATGTTACCTGAGTATCATCAAATGGTAATTTTACTCAAAATTTATTTGTTTCTCTAGAAATAGAAAAATCTTCAAGTCATCTATCAACAAATGCTTTTACTTCATTAAACCTATCACTTGGTGTAACAAACTCTGGGTTATTTTTATAAAATTCTTTTAATTTATCTTCATATTTAGAAAGCTTAAAAAAATAATTTTTTTCTTTTATAGTATCAGGAGTTTTTAAATGATCAGGACAAACTTTAATAATATTATCATTTACTTTTACCTTATCAGTAATAGGAAAAGTAACATTTTTCTCCTTATTCAAGTAAACTAAATCATCATCTTTTTTAAAAGCTTCACATCATACGCAATACATTCACTCATATTCTCATTCATAAATATCCCCATTATCAAAAGATTTTTGCAATACTTCCTTTACAAGTTTATGATGTACTTTATCAGTAGTTCTAATAAAATCTGTATAATTAATTTTTAATCAATTCCATACTTTTTTATGTTCATCAGCCATAAAATCAAGATAATCTGAAATAGACATATTTTTTTCTTCAGCTTTTTCAACTACTTTTTGTGAATTTTCATCTACTCATGTAGAAAATTTAGTTTTTTTTCAGTTTATTTTATTACTTCTAGCTATAGTATCAGCAATTAGTGAACTATATGCATGACCTATATGAGGTATTCAATTTGTATAATAAATTGGTGTAGTTATAAAAAAGGTATCTTTTTGCATTTTATTTTTTAATAATGTTTTAAATTTAAATAATTTTATATTGAAATAGCTATTTGTAAAGAAAAAATACAAAAAAAATAATAGTAAAGATAAAAAAATAAGTTATAACTAAATTAATAGTTATAACTTATTATGTACCTCCTTTTTTTTATTTATTTTTTTAAAAATATCAATAAAAATATTTATACAGTAACCGATACTAATAGCAAATAATGGTTCATAAATATAACCAGAAGTTATTGATAAATAATTTTCATATAAATTATAAATGTATCCTATATTATGAATAAGTATTTGTCCTCCGATAAGAGCCATAGCATAAATACCGATATACATTAATGCTTTCATAATATATGGTAAAACTATTACTAATTTATACCCAAGTTTATATTTAAAACTATTTTTATCATTTTTTCCCATCAGCTCTAAACCAACATCATCAGTTCTAACTAAACCTAATACAATACCATATATAGCATAAGTCATAAAAATAGCAGCAAAAGTTACAGCAAATATTTGATTCATAAAAGAATAATCTTCTACCATAGAAATAGCTATAACTACTATTTCTGTATTTAATACAATACTAGTTTTTATAGCTGACTGTATTTTTTCATCATCTGAAAGTAAATCATCATCTATTGTATCAGACTCATTTTTAAATAAGTCTAACAATCCATGATAAGCTTCAAAAGATAAAAATAATCCTCCTACAACTAATATCCACTTTATAATATCTGAATTAAAATACTTTACTGTAAATAAAACAATTAATATAATAAATAGATATTTAAGAGCCCCCTTTCTTATAGCAAAAACAGATTTTTTTTCTCTTTCTGTATCAAATTCAGATGCTTTTGTAGCACCAACAACTAAATCATCAACCACTACACCCGCTGTACCTTTTAAAGTAAGTTTTGTAGCAGCTGAAACTTTATCCATTATAAGTAATGTTTTTTTTAATAACAATAGAAAACTTGTCATTTAAACTCCTTTGTATTTGTTTTTATAAATATATTATACTAATCTTTGTAATTAAGTCAATAATATAAAATAAATATATAAAAATTAAAACATAACTAATGTTAGAAATAATAAGTATATAAATACTTCTATAACCAAAAAAAACTGTTTATGAAATTCATAAACAGTTTTTAAATTTTAGTTAGAGAACATATCTGGATCAGATAATTCTCCATTTTTAAAATCTTGCTTTGTTTCTTTTGATGTAATAATTCTACCAAGTTCATCAAATGGTTTTCTAGGAAATCCCATTATCTTAGCAAATATTAAACCAGGAAGATTTGTAGCAACTTTTTTGTATTTATCTGTCATATCTATTTTTTTTCTTTGAACAGCTTCAAACTTATTATAGCCAGCTTCAATAATTTGTTGAAGCTTTCTAAACATTTTTGGATTTATATTTGGATTTTGTTCCTTAATCCATTGCATACCAGCAGAAGAACCATTTTTTCCATAACGACCTTGCATTGATACTTTCAATGCATCGACAACCATTTTTCCATATTTTTCAACAGACATGCCTTGAGCTTTCATCTGTTTATAAATAGAAGCATGTACATTCTGCATATCTTTATCAACTGCGTTAATCTCAATTTCCTTACCATTAAAAGTATTATAATAAGAAAAACTCATACCTAAAACTATCACCGAAACTACAACTACAATCCATTTAATCATCTTTTTCTCCAATTTTTAATTTCATTATTTATCAATGCCCAAGATACAAGCCATGATAAAAACATACTAAATATAACTACTAATACATTTGTCCACAATGGAATAGTTATATCAGAAACAAGATATTGTAAGTTTTTCATAGGCATTCTTACATATCCACCTTTATTGTCTGGTAAAGAAATTTGTGAAACAATAGTATTAACAAACTTGTTAGAATCGTTTAAATTCTCCAAATCAAGAATATTATCTCTCAAAGAAATTTTAAAATCTTCATTTTCAGTCCAAGCTAAAATAGAAACCCAATCAATTTTTGGAAAATTAGCGGTTCCTATCAATACAATTACATCATTTTTCTTACCATTGATCCAACTTTCCTCAAGTGCATAAGTAAAAGCTTCACTCTTTGTATTAGCTAAATAAACAATTATATTTACTTGTTTTTCTTTACCTAAAGTAGTTAAAGATATATCAAGTTGTTCATCTACATTTTTTATCCATTTTTCAGAAACAGTTATACCTTTTGTTTTAATAACTCTATCAAAATTTATTTTTCCATAAACAGAACTATATGTTCTAGGGTATGGAAGTAATAAAGATTCAAAACCAACTACATTCCCTCCAGTTTTTTTATGTAAGGTTTCTGTTCCTTTAATATAATTAATGTAATCATGTTCAATAGAAGTTGAAATTCTTTCATTAATTTTTTTGTTAAAAACTGTATAAAACATATTACCATCACCTATACTAATTTGACCAGAATGAAATAATTTTTTTTCTTTTTCATTTAAAAAATAATTAACATACGCATTATAGATTTTTCTATTTGCAGATTTTTTTTCATTAGAATCAGTAATAAAATACCATTCTGGTGGATGATGAATAATTGTTGTTTTTGTAGTACAATGTCCTTCTGAATCACAATCTTGATAAGTTTCTTCTTCAGTCCATTTTTCATAGTATTCAGCTTTAACTACATAAGAATTCCATACCTCTATATCAGATATATTTGATGTAGTAAAGAAAAATAAAGAATATATAGTAAAAACTGTAGCTATTCCTGCTAAAATTTGAAAAGGAAATTCCAACCAAGTATATGTTTCTGGGTTAGAAAATTTACGATAAAATCCAAAAACAATAGATAAAAATGCAACAATCCAAAAAACTATATTATTTATAACTATAACATAAAGTTTCTTTATTACTCCTGGTTCTGATAAAATAGTCAAAAAAGGAACAAATATAACTGCTAACACAAATATTCCAACCATCTGTGATGGTGTAATTTTAGATTGTGCCACTTAAAACCTCCCTTATAAAATTTGCAACAAGTGCTTTATTAATATAAATAATATATTATTAAAGTCAATAAAGAGTTCATGATTAAAAAGTTATTTATTTATTAATAATTTTTTAATAAGATTAATTTAATAGTATTAAATTAAAAAAAGTTAGATTTATATAAAAGACAAAAAAAGATGTAATCAAAATGATTACATCTCCTATCTAGCTCTACCAGAAACATCACCATACTTAACCAAATTATGAAATGGTAAAGTAAGTACATGTTTTCTTTTTTTATTTTTATTTTTTAATAACTTAAGTCTTTTATAAGTTATTGTTTTTTCATATCTTTCCTTTCTTTTATTTAATCTATCATCTCTAAATTCTGTCCAACCTTTATATTTAAGAACATTCTTTTTAAAGTTATATTTAAACGTTTTCCAGAAAGATACTTTTTTATCCATCTTTTCCTGATGATAAATTTTTCTCTTTTCTGAAATAGCTTCAACAGCATTTACATATCTATCTCTTTTTTTCTCTATTTTTGTAATTTTATTTAGTCCTTTATCTATAATACTTTCCAACCATTTGTTAAACTTTAATGATTTAGTAATCAGATAAGATTTTGGATTAAACTTAATACCAAAAATAGATAATAACCACTTTAATAAATTAGATAATAAATTGAAAAAATTACCTATTAAATAGACTAATTCATCAATCCATCTAAGAAAAGTTTTTCCCCATTCATACTTAGCTATAGATTCTAAAAAAACATTTAAAGCTATTATTTCAAAAATCAAACCAATAAAATTAAATGAACCTTTAATAAAAGCCCAGATAATTGAAAACAAAGGAATAATTAAAGCGTATACAAATTTTTGTATTGCTACACTTATTACTTTAGTATAAAACACATAAACACCTGGAATAGAAAATAAGATAACAACTCCAGCTTGAATTTTTTTCATCATTGAAGATTTTTTAAATTCTTCAAGTTTTATTTTAAATACTCCTATCAAATTTTTCTTATATTTTTCAATAGAGTGTTCAGCAAAAAACTTTGATGAGATATCAATAATATGTCTTTTAGTAAGCATACCTACAGTTGAAATAGCAATTGCTTTTGTTCCACCTGCTTTTGCTACAGCACGAGCTAAAGTCTTTGCTCCAGCAACTTTTGCACCTAGTCCAAATTTCAAAAAAAGTATACCTATAACTTCCCACCAATGAAAATAATGAATTAACAAAAGTATCAAAACTAATGTAGTTACAATAATTACAATACTTTTATTTTTTCTTATCGACTGTGAAAATTTTTGTCTTGAATCCATGTTATACTCCTAAAATTTTTATTATATTACATATACTAATAAAATTAACATATATAATATAATTTTATACAAGGAGAAATTACTCCTTGTATTTTAAGTTAACTCAACTTCTTGAGTACCTTGTTCTTCTGTTCCATATACAGAGTATTTTTTTCTATCTCTGTAATTCACAAAAGCACCCCAAAGCATAAATGCAACAATTGCTATTTCGGCAACCCAAACATCATAATGCCAATTTTCATACAACCCTGTAGTATACATAAGTAATCCAACAACAACTAAATATATAAAAAATAAAGCTTTACCCTTAAACCCCGCAGCTTTCCATGCTGAAGGAAAATCAAGAAATGTTGGAGTAAGTAAAATAATACCAAACAAACCAATTAAAACATATTCAGTTGTAAATTCCCATGGAAGTTTAATAATCCAATGAACATATGAATATCCACTTGGATTATAGAAAAAAATAAGTGAAATAGAACTTAATACTCCAATTAATACACTAAATTTTTCCCAAACTTCCTTCAAAATTTCCATTTTTGTCATTTTATTTTTCTCAGACATTTTTCCATCAATGATTTTACTCATAATTCACTCCTTTAGTTAAAAGCATTTTTGCTTTTTTCTCCCAAGTATCTACCTTATAAGTATTTACTTCAACTACTTTATTTTGTGTACCACTAGCGTTTATAAGATATGTTTTAATACCTGAAGGATCAAAAGATCCATTATTACGCTTCAAAACTCGAGATATAATAAATAACTCTGGTAAGTCTTTTTTAAAGTAAGGTCTAGGTTCTGCAAATTTATACTTTTGCTCTGTATTATAATCAACTGAACCTTTGACTTTATTTGTTAATTCTGCAATAGAAACAACATTTTTAGGTTTATAACCAAATATCTTTTCTTCACCATCAGATGGAATCCATAAATAACTTCTTGCATTTGTTGAGGTTTTTTTCCATGGCTTTAATTCAAAAAAATCAAATAGCTTAGTTTTATTCTCAATGTTAAATACACTAATTAAAGGTAATTCATTTCTATCACCATTCATATTAGTGATTAAAACATCATTATCATGAACAAAACTTAATGCTGACCAAAAACCATTTTCAAATCTCAAAGTACTAGCTATATATCTAGTAGAAATCTCTGAATTTAGATTTTGATTAATTAACCATTTGTATTTATAAATGTCATTTTTCAATATAATCTTACTTCCTCCTAAAATAGCTCTTTTTGTCCAAGAAATTTTTCCTTGTTTTACTATTAATACTCCATAAAATTCTGGAGTAGGAAATAAAATACCATCCCATTTTGCAAGTGAAACAACCATAACACTTTTATTATCCTCATTATCTAGTATTTGAACATTAGTTGGGAAAACATTAAAATAGCGATAATGCAAAGATTTAACTGCGTAATTATAAATATTTCTACTCCAAACTAAATTTTCCCCAACAGTAAAATATACTTTCTTTTTTTGAATATTTGCATCTATATTTGGTATATCTGCAGGTATTTCAATAATAGAATCTATACTACCATCAACAAATTTAGATATTTTTTTAATAGGAACAGCAGATGATATAAACTTAGTATGATTATTTTTTAAAATCAAATCAGATTCAGAAAAAACATTATTATCACCTAAAGATTGTTCAGCAATTGACTTGTAAACATCTCTAGGAAATACTCTTTCATTAACAGAAATTGGTTTATTATCTAACCATATTATATTATCTTTTATATCATTATACTTTAAATATTGAGCAACATATTGTTGCCCACCAAAATATAAGTAACTTGCAATAAAAACAGGTATAATAATTGCAAAACTAAATGTAAATATTTTACCTAAAAGTGTATTTGTTTCTTTTTTAATAAGCCACTTAAATGAATAAATCATAAGTGGAATAAAAAATAACATAAAACTATTCTCTCGCATTATCATTATATAATGATGTAACAATGCTCCTTCAAATATATAAAGTACAAACATAGAAATAAATATTGATAATATATACCAATACCATCTCTTTTTAAGATGATTTTTTACTTTAGTAATTGCTTCTATTTTCCATAACCATAGTAAGGTTGTAACAGAAAGAATTAAAGCAATTAAATATAAAGCATTTTTAAATCCTCCGACTAAATTTACTAATGCATTAAAAAACCATAAACCAATAATTGCAACAACTATAGATACATATAACCAAAAATTTAAAGTAATATGTATCCAAAACTTTTTAGGTAAATCAATAAAATATCTACCCAAAAAACTCCTATTTTCATTAATCTCAATTGAAATATTATCTTCATTTTTCATTCTATCTCCTTTTTTAATTTATCAATACATTTCTGATAACGTTCTTGAGCCTTATTAAAAGCAGCAGTCAAACCACCTAATGCCTTTTTATTTGATTTTAGATCAGCATTTTTCAACTTATCATATGCTTTTATTGCCTTATTTTTTAATTCAAGACAATTTTCTTCATCTGATAATATATCACTAAATCTATTAAAAAATAAATTAAATTGGTTTAATAAATTTCTCCAAAGAAAGTTATGTTCCAATTTTATCTCATTAACAATATCAGTTTCATTGATAGTTTCATTGATAGTCTCATTTATATTATCAATACCTAAAATAGAATTAATTGTATTTATAACTTTTTTGTAATAATAAGATGATAATGCATTAATAGCACTAATTAACTTTCTTAATTGTAACAAAATAGTATTAAAAACTGCTTTAATTTTTTTAAGTACACCCATAACTCTTGTATAAACATTTAATTCTTCGAACCACGCAAAAAGATTAAATATATCTTCTTCACGTTTTTTAAACCAGCTAACTGTTCTCATATCATGAGCTTTTGAATTGTGAAATGCATGAATAGGCATAAACACAGCAAATTTAGCAGTATACATAATAATCCCAAATACAAAACTTCCACCTGCAAACAAAACTAATGAATATGCACCCATTACCTCCATTAATGCAAAAAGTAAAGAAAAAGAAACCACAAGTAAAATATTTTTTAAATTGTAATATTCTATTTCTTCAATTATAGTTTTATAAATATCAGTATTTATTAAGTACATATACACAAAATCAATTTTTAAAAATTCATATATGAAAAATAAAATTGATATACTTTTCTTCCATGCAAAAGGTAAAATAGTTCTAAAAAATAAATCCCAAAACATTATAAGTATAAAAACAATTGGATATACAATTAACCATCTAATAATTTTACTAGAAATAGTTTTTATACTTATTTTTTTTACCTTTGATTCTGGAATATTTATTTTCAACAATAAATATTGTAAAAATTTAGAAAAACAAGTAATTTGTTCATCAACATCATTTAATAAATGACTATCAACTCCTTTATCATATTCCTCTATTTTTTCTTGAACAATATCTCTTAATCCTGAGATTAACTCTCTAAAAGTAGTTAAAAAATTAGCCTCGTAATATATAAGATATATTCCTACAATTATAAAAATTCCATAATGAAATATTTCCTTAAATATATATGAAATACCTCCTAAATAATTCCAAAAACCTAAATAACTCAAACCTATTATTAATAAACTTATTAATAAAACCTTAAAAACTAAACTAATCGGTGGAATAAAACATCCATAATTAAATTTATCTTTCATTTTAACTCCTTTTCAAATTTTGATTTAATATCATCTGAGATGATTTTTATATCATGTCTTCTAGGAGTCTCTAAGCTCCAACCATTATTATCAGCCTCTTTCTGAATAAAACTCATTAAATTTTTGATAATCAAAGTGTAATTTTCAAGAAATTCCTGTTTAATAAAAATATTTAATTCAATACCGTGATCATCATCTTCAGTTGTAAAAAATATCTCTAAGGTTTCTAAATCAAGACAATCATTATTATCTTTATTAAACTCAATTAGCCATATTCTAAAATTTGTCTCTAAATAATATTTAATCTTTTTTGATACGATATATAGTTTTTTAAAACGCTTACCATTTTCATATGTAGTAAAAGTTTTGATTTCACTATGAGATATTGTTACATAGTCTTTAGAAAATCTTCTAAATAACATGATTTCATAAATATTCATATCAATAATTTTACCAAAAATTTCCTTATCATTTAACCAAAATGAAACATATGAATCAAAAGATAAGTGAGGATTTTTAGCAAAGCGAATTGTGTGTTTGAAATCTTGCAAATACGGCAAAATGAATGCAGCACCAAAAAGTAAAACAACACCATAAGCCATTGAGTCTTTTTTTATAACTCCATCTAAAATAACTGCTAAATATAAAAGAGCAAAGAAGAAAATACATAAAATCAAAAACATATCATACAATCTAGTAGTCTTGTTTGATTTATACGTTTTTTCTATTTGCCATATTTTATCAGACTTTGTTAAATATCTTTTATTATTAAAAGAAAATTCACCATCAATCTTATTTTTAACAATATTGTCATAAATATCTGAATAATCATCATCTTCTTCTTTAATATGTCTATTTGTTTCCTTTTCGGTAGAATATTTTTTGAATATAAACCATGTAGCTAAATTGTATGAAACAATAATAGCAGAAATAGCTATAACAAAATCTATCAACCATTTATTATGGATTCCAAATAATTCTAAAACAAAGTTTAAAATTAGTGAAACAACTACAATTTGTAAATTTAATATTGTTATGTCTCTTTTTTTTGTATCTCTTTTATAAATAATACTTTTAATTAAGTATGAAAGAATAAAATAAGAAACAATAGATATAACTATTAATGTATAAAACATTACAGATCCTTTTATTTATTTTGATCTACAAATGGATTTTGTAGATATTTAGCTTCAATTATCATTGAGCAACTATGTTCTTCTAATATTTTTTTTATTTCTAAAATAATACTCTCCTTAGTATCTCTCTGAAACTTCCATTCATCCTTTTTTGTAAAAGCATAAACATTTATTTTATTACCATGTTCTACATTTACTAAATGAACAAACAAAGTATCAGAAAAACCAAATTCTAATTTTCGTTCTTCATTTAATTTTTTATCATTTGAAAGAGATGTTTCCGATGATATACCGTCATGATTTTTAATCATTTTTCTAATTTCCTCTAAAATTAATGATATTTTAGCTGAAGATAGATTTATTGGTAAATAAAAATCAAACTTAATTCTTCTTACAATTCTAGTATTATAATTTATAACACTATCTCTAATTAATTCTGAATTTGGAACCAAAATCATAGATTGATTAAAAGCTCTAACTTTTGTATAGAATAAACCAATTTTATAAATAGTTCCTTCACCTTTTGAAAATGAGATCCAATCACCAATTGAAAAATCTTTTTCAGTAACAAGCTTAAAAGCAGCTAAATATGAAGCAAATGAATCCTTCATTAAAATACCCATAACTAAACCAGCACCTCCAACGTATTTTAAAATATCAGGCCAATAAGTATAAATAGTAATAATTGAAGAAATTAAAATCAATAAAATTTTTAAAGTAATAATTATTAACTCAATTTCCTCTACCTTAAACTTATTTTTATTTTTTAAAATAATATCACTATAATTAGTTAAACCATTCCAAAAAAGCCAAACACCCATAAATAATTGAATTGTATTAAATACTGACTCAATATTATTACTAATATTATATGGATAATACAGTACTTTTACTGACCAATGAATAGAAAACACAATCAAAAACCAAAGCATTGGAATCTTTACAGATTCAACAAGTCTAAAAACTAAGTCTTCTTCTTTTTTAAGATTTTTAGAAAACTTCCATTCAATAACATTTGAAATAATATATCTCAAAACCCAAGAAAGACTTAAAAATATAATAATTAAAAGCATTTTTGCAGTATCAAGATGGAAAAAATCAAAATAAAGTCCAATAGATTTAAAACCTTCATTCATCTTAAATAATAAGAATTGAAACATATTATCTGCTTCATCTATTTGTGAAACAGTTTTTATTGTATCAGAAACTTCAACAATGACCTTTTCAACTTTTGATGAAACACTATTATTCAAATCAGTATTTTCAATAGTATTAGCATGTAGAAATACAACAAACATTAATAGTGAATATATAAGCTTCATTTTTATACCTCCTTTTAATTTTAAATATCTATAAATAGACATTTATTCAGATTATTTTAATGAGCTGAGATATTTTAAAATATTTACACATAAAGTCAAGTTCAAAAAATATAAAAAAAATAAGGTAAGTATCTCTACTTACCCTAAAGTTTAACCTAAATACAACTTAATCTACATTATGTAGCTTAGCATATTTAGTAGTAATACTAACATTTTTGACAATATCTTCTGATTTAATCTTATTTGAATCAAGATACGCAGTTAAAAGTTGCATAATATCTCTTTCAATATCAACCATAGTTACTCTATAATTATAAGTATTCATAGAAGATAAGTCACCATACAAACCTTTAGAAATATTTTTTTGCATAACATTCCTGATATCAGATAGTACCTTTTTTAAATTAGTACCTAAAAGAAAATCACCCTTATTAAATTCAAAATTTACCTCTAAATCTATATATTTATTTGAAAATGATAACAAACTACCTGGAGTTTGATAGACCAAATCAATAGAATGTTTAGCATAAACTGGTTTAAATCTATCTACTATATCATTAGTTTTTAAAAACAAACCATTTGGAACAACAAAAGAATTATCTTCTAAAAATACTTGCTTCTGAGTATCATAAATATATTCTGATTTGTATTTATAATTTTTCGTATAAACAAATAATAGAAAGAAAATTACCACACCTCCAGCAATAGTTCCTAAGATATTTTGACCTTTAATTTTATATATAAGATTATCCTTATAACTTATATTATAATTTTTATTTCTACTAACCTTATCAGTTTGTAAAAAATAAAACCAAGCAATAAGTAAAAATACAGGTATAATCATACTCCAATCAAATGCAAAAACACTTTTTATTAAGCCAGCATTAACAGATAAAGTTATAATAATCACCCAAAGAAAGATATTTTTTGCATACTCATTAAATTGAGTATAAAACCTATCTTTTATAAATAAAGATGAATCTTCTTTAGATAGAACTATATTTTTATCATAATACTCTGTATACAAAACAGGTTTTGAATAACTTACATCATTATTATTATTAAATAAAGATTCCGGATTTATTTTAAAGTTTTCAACTTTATTACCTATAAGTAAAGCATCAGAAAGTAAATATATTTTTTTAAACTTTCTTTTTATAGATTTTACTTCAATCTCTTTATCTAATTTAACCTCATATACACTTTTTGTATTAAAAAGTATTTTATGAAAATTATTAGATGCTACATCTTTATCTTTTTCAGATACAATAATACCAGAATAAGTTTTATTAAGGTCAAATAAATCTTTAGAAACATAGAAAGATATAAAATTATAATCCTTTAAACTAGAATAATAATTCATAATTAGATCATCAAAATTAAATTTAACGATAAATTCATCAAAAAAAGAAAAGTCTTCTTTATCGATATTAAATTCCAAAATCATACCTGGTGATAACGTGATATCATCCAAAGAAATCAAGAAACTATCTTCACTACAATCTTCTCTATATAGTTTATAATAATATTCATCTTCTATATAATCTAAGTCATTACCGACAACATACTTCACTTTTTCAACATTTGGCTGTTGATCACCTTTATTTTGATTTTCAGACATTATTATGTCCTCCATAATTAATTTCTATACTAACCGTATAGGAACTTCACCTTAGAACCTAAGGAGTTCAGCTAAATAAACATAAGATAAAAATGTAAATAGTCAATATTTTAATCCTCAATTGGAAATTTTTTTCAACAATTTAAGCAATAATTTGAATCTTTAGGGTTTTTATACATACACCTTTCACATTTTTTACCTCTTCTAGTATGTCATGCAATTTCATTTTTCTTTGATGTATCCATAAATACCATTACAGTAATAGCAGAAGCTAAGGCTAATATTAATGGTCATACAAAAACTAAAAATGCAGCTAAAATTTTACCTAAATTAGTTGATGGTATCATATCTCAGTATCAAACAGTTGACATAGTAATTAATCACCACCATAAAGCCATTGGTATTGAAGTAAAATTTGTTCATTCAATATGATTTTCTAAGAAATATACATAACTTGAACTTATAAATAATATAATAATAAACAATATAAATACAGCTTTATACTCTTCTTTATAATCTTTAAGTGATTTAACGAATCATGCAGTTAATGGTATATCTTTTATTAATCTTAATATTCTTAATATTCTTAATAATCTAAGTACCTTTAAAAATTCTCATATAGTGACTAATCATAAAAAGAAAGGTAAGAAAGATAACAAATCAATTATCCTAATTGGATTAATTAAAAATTTTAACTTATCTCTAGCTCTAAAAAACCTATAAAAATATTCTACAGCAAATACAATAGATATAAAAGCATCAAAAAGAAATAATTCATTAAAATATACTAACGCATTATTTCACAAACTTTCAAAACTTATACTAAAAGCAAATAATATAATAAGTAGAGTAATAAATTTACTTAAAAGAATCCCTGCTTTACTACTTGGATCATCTAAAATATTTTCATATTTATTGTGATTGTAATGTAAAAAAGATTTTATTTTTCAAAACATAATATTATAGTAATTAATATTTAATTAAATTATACTATATAACTATTAATAATACAAAAGAAATAGGTATATTAACCTATTTCTTAATTGTATTTAATGCATTTAATCTTTTTAGAACTGTTGGATGACTATAATTGAAAAACTCATATAATTTATGTGGTCTTAAATTACTCAGATTATTCCTAGAAAGTTTAATTAAAGCATTTTTCAAATCATCTGGGTTATGATTTAATCAGGCAAATTCATCAGCTTGATATTCATTTCTCCTAGATAATATATTTCATAATAATCAAAAAATAATTGAAATAGGAGTGTATAAAATTCAAAAAGCTACTATTCAAACAGCAAAACTAGAAGTTTTTGAACCTAACGCTTGCGAAACTTCTGGTATAGATAATGTAAGCCCTAAAATAAAAAGCATTAATCAAGTTTGCATAGTTCCAAAAGCTAGCATTTGCAATGTATGTTTTCTTTTATAATGACCTATTTCATGAGCTAAAACTCAAACTAATTCTGAAACAGTTAAATCTTTTATCAAAGTATCATACAAAACTATTCTTTTTTTAGGTCCAAATCATGAAAAATAAGCATTAGCTTTACTACTTCTTTTTGATCAATCTATTACATAAATATTATCTAATTTAAATCATACTTTATTTGCAAATTTTTCAATTTCAGTTCTAAGCTCTCAGTTTTCAAGTGGAGTTTGTTTATTAAATAGCGGTACAATTAAACTACTGTAAAACATCATCATAAATACTGAAAAGAAAGTTATAATTCACCGTGTATATAACCAAAAATAACTTCCTGTTTTTAAATATATCCATGTAATTAAAGCAATTAAAGTTCATCAAATAATAGCAGTTAAAATCAATGATTTAATTGAATCAATGAAAAATAATTTTTTAGTCATTTTATTAAATCAAAACTTTTCTTCTATAACAAATGTAGAATAATAAGAAAATGGTACTCATATAATACTTTGAATAATTGTTATGACTCAGAAAAAATATAGAGTTTTAATTATTTCATTTGATTCATAAATAGATATATAGTCATATAAATAACCAAAACCTCAAAAAACTAATACTATTAACATTATAATAAATGAAAATATTCCAGAAATACTAGAAAAAGTATGTTTAACTTTTTCATACTCCATGGATTTAGAATATTTTTTTTCATCATATATATCTTTTAATTCTTCTGGTAATTTTGTCGACCAATTCAGTGTATTTAAATAATCTAAGGTTTTTGATAAAATAAATTCTCAAATAAATAATCCTAAAATTATATAAAAAATAGTATCTTGCATGTATTAATGTATTATTATATATTATATTTTTTCAACTCTACTTCATTCTCTTGAATCAACTATTTTATATCATTCATTAATTAATTCATCTCTAATTTTATCTGCTAAATCAAAATCTTTATTTTTTTTAGCATTATCCCTTTCTGCTAACTTTTCTAAAATTATATCAGATATTTTTTCTTCATTTAATATTTTAAAATCAAAAATTCATAAAACTTGATTCATAGTTTCAAACATATCCTTAATTGATATTATTTCTTCTAATGATAAATCTCAATCTCTAATTCAAGTATTAGTAAATTTAGCTAAATCATGATATACAGCCATTGCTTCTGGAATATTAAAATCGTCTTCTAATTGCAAAACATATTCTTGCATCACTTCTTGCATATAATTTCTAAAATCTCTAGAAATTCATACAACTTTTTTTTCTCAAGATTTTATTTCCCTATTTACTAATTTTAATGTTTCATCGATAGAATTAATAGCATTAATATTAGCTTCAAGTTTATCAAAACTAAAATCTATACTTGAAGAATATTTAGCATTTATAAATCATAATCTAATTGCTCTATATAAAACAGATTTGTTTGTATCCTTAAATTTTTCTTCTATATCTGATAATGTATAAAAATTACCTTCTGATTTAGACATTTTTTTACCATCTACCATTAAATGACCTGAATGTAACCAGTATCTAGCAAACTCTTTTCTAGTACAAGATTCTGTTTGAGCAATTTCATTTTGGTGATGTGGGAATATAAGATCAACACCTCACATATGAATATCAATTTGAGGACCAAAATATTTCATATTACAAGCAGAACATTCAATATGCCAACCAGGTCTTCATTTTAATATGACTTCTTTTCAGTCAATAGTAAAAGTTTCATTCCAAAAATTTTCTCAATCAGACTCTTTCCAAGCTTTCCAAAGAACAAAATCTGAAGCAGAATCTTTATCATATTCATCATTATCAACTCTAGCTCATTCCTTTAATCATTTCATATCAAGATTAGCTAATTTTCAATATTTTCTAAAAGTTTTCACTCAAAAATAAATACTTCA
Source organism: Candidatus Altimarinota bacterium (assembly GCA_026988025.1). Classification (GTDB taxonomy): domain Bacteria; phylum Patescibacteriota; class Gracilibacteria; order BD1-5; family UBA6164; genus UBA6164. The sequence continues at coordinate 28,661 of JALSMB010000060.1, forward strand.
GTCATCTCATAAATAAGCGTTTTTTCTATTTAACATTGTTTGAATCATTCTAACCATTTCTGGTATAAGAGTTGTAACAGCTACTACATTATCAGCTTTTTCAATTCAAAGTTTAGCAATATCTTCAAGAAAAGATTTTGTATATTTTTCAGTAAATGTTTTTAAATCAATTCATGCAGAAATACTATCTCTAATAGTTTTATCATCTACATCTGTAAGATTCATTGTAGTCTTAATATTATATCCAATAAATTTCATAGTTTTGACAACTATATCTTCGAATACAAATGTTCTTAAATTTCAAATATGAGCATAATTATAGACTGTTGGTCCACAATAATATATTTTTAATTCTCTATCAGCTATAGGTTTAAATTTTTCTAATTTTCTTGTTTTAGTATTATATAATTCCATTTATTTTTTATCATTATTATTAATATTAGTTTTCTTTTTTTTCTTCTTTTTATTAGTATGAAAAACAAATTCTGAAGCTTTAGCTGGATTTATATAATTATGAATATTTCAATCGACCTTTATATTTGGTCATTTTTTACATTCTCACATACATAAACTTTCTTCTATTTCTAAATCTTTTAAATTAAATCTTTCTTTATCATTTTTTAATCTAGTAATAATATAATCACTAAATCTATCTTTACATGCACTTCACATACATACTTTAATTTTCATTTTTCATTTATTAGCTATTTAATACGATAATTATTCTAATTACTATTAAAAAATAAGCAAAAAATAAAAAAGTAAAAAAAAAATTTGATTATATCTTTTTTTTCATATAATAGTTTCGCATTAATAAATGCCGGAGTAGCTCAGGGGTAGAGCAGGGCCCTGAAAAGGCCTGTGTCGGTGGTTCAAATCCGCCCTTCGGCACCATTGCTAAAAAAAGAAAACAGTAAATTTAATTTTGCTGTTTTTTTATTTATTTAAAAAAGAAAGAGAAACTATTATTTAGTTTCTCTTTTTGGTATACCATAGTAATCAAATAAGTATGAAGCAATATCTTTGAATATATAAGCTGAAGTTGCTCATCAATATCATTGTCATAATCTTGGTCTTACTAATTTAACAATTATAACAAATTTGGGATCTTCAGCAGGTCAAAATCATGCATAAGATCAAATAGTTGTTCATTGTCATTTTTCATATCTTCATTTATAAGGAATAGAACTTGTTCAAGTTTTTCATGCAACAGAATATCACTCAACATTTCAACGTTGTGCAACTCAATTAGCAGCAGAATCAACTAACATTTTTATTACAGTATCAGAAGTTGATTTTTTTATTACTCTTCTTACTTCTTCTTTTTTATATTTTATGGTTTTTCAATCTTGAAATTTTATTTCATCAATTATTCTAGGTCTAATATAAATTCATCAATTTGCTAAAACACTATAAGCAGCAGCCATTTGTATTTGAGTAACACTCACCCCTAATCAATAACTACTTGTTAATAATTGAGCTTGAGACCACATTTCCCATGATTTAATTTTTGAAAATACTTCTCAAAAAAGACTTATACCTGTTAAATCTCAAAATCAAAAATCATTTAAATATTGATGCTCTAAAACTTTTCAAACCTTTTGAACAATCCTAATCATTCAAACATTACAACTATAATTTAGTGCATGAGCAAAGCTATTATATCATAAACATTTTTTAGAAACATTTTTGATTGTAAAATTATCGATAGTAACTTCTCATTTATCCATATACATAGAATACCTTTTAATCTCTCAGGTATCAATTCAAATTGCTACAGTAATTCATTTCATAATTGACCCTGGTTCATAAAGTGCTGAAATGGTGTCATTTTTATATACTTGTGATCAAAAATCATTTTTATATTTATATTTTACTAATGTCACATCACCTAATTCTTCCCTAGTAGATTTTCTTAAAAATATTTCTTTATTATCATAAAAGTATTTTTTTCAATTTTCTTTATCTTCAACAAATACAGGATATCATAATAAATCTAATTTAGGGTCAGGATATTTAGAATATCTTACTTTCTCTATTTCATAAACATCTCAATAATTATTAATATCATAGCTGGGATAATTTGCCATAGCAATTATTTCTCAAGTTTTTGGATTCATCACTACAACTGAACCTTTATTTGCTTTATATTTTTTAACTCATTTTTCTAATAATCATTCTATCTTTTTTTGTATATTTCTATCAATAGTTGATATAATATTAACTCATTCTCAATTTAAATCCTCAGTATTTAATGAAATTGGGTCTATTATTCTTCATAGAATATCTTTTCTACTAATTATTTTTCAATTATTTCATTCAAGTATATTATTAAACTCTCATTCAATTCAATAATGCCCTCCTCAATCATTATCAACAAATCATATTACCTGTGAAGCTAGATTTCATTCTGGGTAATATCTATTTGGAACCGGAGTAAGAATAAAAAATTTAGAAATAGATTTATCTACATTTAAAATTCACTTTCTTAATGCTTGTTTTTCTTCATCAAGATAGTTTTTTACATATTCAGAAACATGTATTGTAACTTTATTTATAATAGGAATATATCTAATATCTCTTTTTCTTAAAAGATACTCTAATCTATCTTTTGTATATGGTAATATAGTTGATAATTTTTCAGCAGCTATTGAAATATTTTCTATTTCTTCAGGATTAATATATACATAATTTCATGTTGGGTAAACTCATTTTAAAGCTAAATTAATAATTTTATTAATTCACTCATTATCTAATTCATAATCAATAAAAACACTTGTTACTTTAGAAGAAGCTAATTTCTTATTAATTTTATCTAAAATAATACCTTTGATAAAATCTTCTGAATATGTAAAGTTATCTATATCTAAAACTCTTAAATACCTAAGCAGATTGTTTTTACACTCTTTCTCAGACTTTTTATTACATAGTTGCATATAAATTATATCTCTTAAGAAATGAGATAATTTAACTTTATCTCATTTCATTTTAGGATCAATAGCAATATCATAAAGATTTAATGAAGTTCATAATACTGTCTCCCTTTCTCATCAAGAATATATAGTTCATCTTGTGACTGGAACAATAACTTCTCAAATCTGTTGTTTATCTGCTAATTTTTCATAAAAAGAATAATTAATAACTGTATAAGAAAACATCTTCCAAATTATAAAAAATGAAAATATTATAAAAAATGATGCGATAATCTCTATTTTTCAAAAAGTTTTTATAAACTTCAATATTTTTTTATTATTAATAATTTTTTCAATTAAATTCTTTCTTTTCATTTACTATATATTTTAAAATATTAACTTTTTAATTTCTTTTGGTATTATATCATCACTATATATTTTACCAAGTTTTTTTTCAATATTATCTAAATCATTATTATTAAATTTTATTAAAACTTCTTTCTTAAATATATTCAATATAAATGGTGTTTTATCATATTTTTCTAAAGAATTATTCATAGAACAAATTACCTCTTCAACTTCTCAAACACATTCGAAAGGTTTTATTCAAGAAATTCAAAGTAATTCTCTAAATAATAGTTCTAAATCTTTTTTTTCATACAAATCTTCTCAAAAAATATCAATAACTTCATCATTAGTAATATAAGGTCTTAATATTGAAAACACAAATGCACATTTAGGACAAGAATTGCACCAATATTGTCATTCAATTATTTTATTAGATTCATTAAAAATTTTAAAATTATTATTACAACTAGAAAATTTAGAAAAATATTCTTTTCAAAATTTAGAAAAATATTCGGCTATTTTTATTTCATACATTCATCTTAATAAAGAAAAATACTTAACATTACTTGATATATATTTTTCAACATATTCTTTAAAATCAGTTTCAAATTCCAAACTCTTTGAGTATTGATGATTTATATTAAATCATTTCCATAAGGTATTTCAAAAATTAGCAGATTTTTCATTAGAAAGAACTAAATATTTATAATCATAAATATACCCAACAGCTTCCATCACAAATGCAATTAATCATGTAATAGGTACATGTCAATTATAATATCACTGGTCTACTAGTTTAATTAATTGAGTAGATATTTTTCTTTTAACCCATAATCTATTTTTTCAAGCTATACTTGATGTATTAGAATATAATATATTATCTTTCATTCAAAAAGTAAAACAATCAAAATCTATTCATCTATTTTTTAATAATTCAATAGACACTATAGAATCTTTTCATCATCAAATAGGTACTAAAGCCTTATCTGATATATTAAAGTCAATTTTTTTATAATTTGTATTAGAATTATTTATAAAATTAAATAATCAGTCTGGAGAAATTTTATTAGTATATAAAAATTCTCATAATCAATTAATATAAAAATTTTTCCAAAAATTTATTTGATATTCATCTAAAATACCAGATTCAATAATTAATTCTTTAGTCGGAAATGATTTATAATAACTTATTCATAAGGCAATATGTAAATGAAAAAGTATATTATTTATAATATCTATATTAATATTATCTCTAACAGAAAATCATTCTGAATTAAAATCTATTTCTTCAACAAAAAAAACATCATTATCAAAGCAATAATAAAATTTTGCAATTTTCGTGATTTGATTAAATTCAAATGATTTAAAATAAAACTTACTAAAAATTTTCATCTATTAATTAAGGTTAATTTATAAATCTTATATTATATTAAATATACATTATTACAATATTAATTTGTTATTTTAGCTTTTTTATATATAATCTAAATGCATTCACTGGTGTATTTTTCCGGTAATGTATATTTTAATCTATAAAAATACTTAGTTATGGCTGTTACAAAAGAAGCAAAAGCTAAAATCGTTGCTGATTTCGGAGGAAAAGGAAATACTGGTTCTACAGAAGTTCAAGTTGCTATTCTTACTTCAGAAATTGAAAATCTTAAAGATCATTTATTAATACATAAAAAAGATAATCACTCTAGAAGAGGTATCTTACTTATGGTTGCTAAAAGAAGAAAATTACTTTCATATTTAAAAAGAAAAGATAACGAAAAATATGTTGAATTATTAGCTAAATTAAATCTTAGAAAATAATTATATTTTAAAAATACAGACTTTGTCTGTATTTTTTTTAATAAAAAAAATAAATAAAGATAATTTTAATTATCTTTATTTATTTTTCATATTTCAGAAGAATATAGTTTTGTTCCAAATTTCAATTTAACTCTTTCTATAAATCTATCTATTATTAAATAATCATAATCTTGTATTATAACTTCTAATCCAATCTGTGTTCTTTTATTTCATAATTTACTTGATTTAATTTCATCAATATCAATTTCCATAGAAAATAATATATCACTTAATTCTTTTAATACTCAAATCTTATTTTCAAATATAAAATTTATATTAACTAAAATATCTCATTCATTTTCTCATTTTATATGAGCTGACAACAATCTATCTTTATTTACATCTTCAATAACATTACAATTTCTTCTATGAATAGTAATTATTCATTTAGAGTTAATATGAGCAACTATATCATTTGGTACTTTTCTTCTACAGCAATGTCATAATTTATAAGGTATATTAATCTCTCCTCAAATAATTAATTGATTTGATATTTTTTTATTCAAATCAATATTCTTATTTTCAGTTTTAGTATTTCATTTATTTTTTTTACTAGGTAAAAGATTTCTATCTTTTAAGATTTTTTTGATTATAGATGAAGGATTTATACTAAAACTTCATATTTGTTCTAATAAATTCAATCTATCTTCTATTTTATATGTAACTCCATCTATACACTTAAAAACAGAATAATCTTTATCAAATTTTTCTAATCAAGCCTTAAATAGATATTTATTCATAATCTCTTTTCATCTCTCAATATGAATATCTCTGTCCTCTTTTTTAAGATAATTTTTAATTCTATTTCTAGCTTTAACTGTTTTTACAAATCAAACCCGAAAAGGATTTGGTTTTTTATTTTTATCAACAATAATATCAACAACATCTCAATTATGAAGCTCCTTATCTAAAGGATAGACACTATTATTTACTTTTGCTAAACTTGTATGGTCTCATAAATCCGTATGTACATAATAAGCAAAATCAATTGGTGTAGATCAAGCTGGTAAATTTATAAAATCTCATTTAGGAGTAAAAACAAATATTCTATCCTTAAAAACATCTAATTTCAATGATCATACAAAATCATTATCTCAAACATTATTAACTAATTCTTTAAGTTCATTAACCCAATCAATATCAGTTGCAATTTTACTTCATTTTTCTTTATATTCAAAATGAGCAGCAACTCATAAATCAGAATATTCTTTCATTCAATAAGTCTTGATTTGAATTTCTGTAGGTTGTTTTCTTTGATTTTTAAAAAGTCCCATGACATTTGTATGTAAACTTTTATATCAATTTGGTTTAGGTAATGCAATATAATCTTTAAACCTATTAGGTAGTGGTGTCCAAGATTTATGTATTATTCATAAAGCTTTATAACAATCCGATTCATTTTCTACAATAATTCTAATACCAAAAAGATCATAAAGTTCACGAGCTGAATGTAGTCATTTTTTCTTTAATTTTTTATGAATAGAGTAAATTGATTTAACTCTAAAATCTATCTCATAATTCGAAATATTTCAAGTAAAAAGTTCATCTATTTCAGTTATTACATTACTAGTAAAATCTCTAATATCTCACTCTAAAGTTTTTAATTCTTTTTTTAGTTTTTTAAATTCTAATGGTTCTAATATTTTAAAACATTCTTTATCTAAACTATTTTTTAAATGATATAATCATAATCTATCAGCTATTGGTGAATATATATTAAGAGTTTCAAGAGCTATTCTTTCTCTTTTCTCTGGTTTTGGATGAAATTTTAAAGTTTGCATATTGTGCAATCTATCAGCTAATTTTATAAAAATAACTCTTAAATCATCAGCCATAGCAATAAACATTTTTCTAAGACTTCAAATATTCCTATCTTCTCATCTATATTTAATTTTAGATAATTTTGAAACTCATTCACATAAAAAAGCTACCTCTTCTCAGAATACTTCCTTGATATCTTCTTCTGTTTTATCTGTATCCTCAATAATATCATGCAAAAGGCAAGATTGGATAGTAAACATATCAGGTTTAAGTGATAATAAAATCTCAGTTGCTTCAACTGGATGCATTAAATATGGTTCTCATGAAAGCCTATTTTGTCCCTCATGTCATTCTTTAGCATATTCATAAGCTTTTAATATTTCACTTTTAATATATTCTGAATTTAAATTCGTCATATATTCAGAGACTATATCAACTATTTTTAAAATCTTTTTATCAGTTTTATTGTATTTATTATCCATATTATCTTTGAAAATAATTAATAATTATATTCTAACATATTAGCTACTTTTTACAATATTTTCTTTACAAAAAAGACTAAAAGATTAATATTGAAATATATTATATTAAATAACCTATTTTACATGCAAAATATAAAAAATAAAGCATTTACATTAGTTGAATTATTAGTTGTTATTACAATATTAGCAATTATATCAGTAGTTGCATATCAAAACTTTGGTTGAGCTGTTGATAAAGCAGTAGCTGGTAGAAAAATTTCAGATGTATCTACAATAGAAACCTCTTTGCAACAATATAAAGCAGATATTAATTATTATCCACCAACTGACATATATTCAACAACAAACTTATGGTGACATTGAACAAGTAATGCACTTTTATCAAATAAAATAAAAGTTCAATATGATTGACAAGCAATAAAATCTGTTAGTGTAGCAGATACATTATGAGGATGAAAGGTAATGGCAGACGCATGAGTAATACAAATATGATCTAAATGAACAATTTCAAGAAATACATTATGAAAAAGGTATTTAAGTAAAGATTTATATGATCCAGAATTATGAGATGTAAAAGTACAAGATATTGATACTACAACAGCTTGAGAGCAAGCATGAACAATGATAGATTTATGAATAGGTAGATATATTTATTCAGTATATAAAAAATGAACTAATAATACAAGATGAACAGATTATAATATTGCATACACAATAAGAAAACAAGATAGTGATAAATATATAACTAAAATTGTTTGAAGTTACGATAAAGAATCATGTTACGGAGAACCTAATGATTGTCCTGATACATTAATATGACAATATGATAGTTATTTGAAAGATTGAGATATACAAAAATTAAATTGATGAATAATTGATACTACAATGTCTGATCAATGAATACCATATGCAGTAACTGATTTTACAGCAGTTACACCATAATATTATTATAATACAAAAAAAATGAGACTTAGTCTCATTTTTTTTGTATTATACTTATAAAATTTTTTTCAGTATCAAATAATCTATTCTCAATTATATTAAATCAATTAGTTTTAAATAAATATTCTAATTCACTTAAATTAAATCAATGGTAATACCTAGGATATTCTCAGAAAAATATTTTATAATCTATACTTCAGTATTTATTTTCTGAATTATTTATAATATTTTTAGTATATTTTTCATGATTTATTTTACTGTCTAAAGCCCAATTAGTCATGAAAATTTTTCAATTATCATTCAATAATTCTTTAACTTTTTTAATTACTTCTAATCTATCAGATAAATTATCTAAATGATGAAAAGATGCTATAAAAAAAATATAGTCATATTTTTTTCAATTTAATT
>JALSMB010000061.1 GCA_026988025.1 Candidatus Altimarinota bacterium
TAATTGGATGAATGATGATGTGATGTGAAGTAAACAAGGTTTCTAGATTTGATAGAAAAACTTATTTTTATCCTGATAATCCAAATGCATATCAAATAACTCAGTTATATGATCCAATAGTATGATATGGTAGTGTTAAAGTTTTAGTTAATGATGAAGTAAGAGAATTTGCTATACATCATATGCATTTAGAGAACGATGCCTGAAAACTTATTCATGCATGAGGAAAGACTCTATGTGATTATAATAGATCTTGAGCTCCATTAATGGAGATTGTTACTGATCCAGTTTTCCATGACAAAGAAGAAGTTATGGAATTTCTTAAAGAGCTTCAAAAACTTATGAGAGCAGCTTGAGTTTCTGATGCTGATATGGATAAATGACAAATGAGATGTGATGTAAATATTTCACTTGCACCAGAAGGGTCAAATGAGCTTTGATTAAGAACTGAAACAAAAAATGTAAATAGTTTTTCTGCTATAGGTAGAGTAATAGATCATGAAACAAAAAGACAAACAAAAATTCTAGAATCAGGATGAATAATAGATCAAGAAACAAGATGATGGGATGATGAAACTGGTACATCTAGAACTCAAAGATCAAAAGAAGATGCTATGGATTACAGATATTTTCCAGAACCAGATTTACTACCTATAATTTTAGATGATGAGTTCATAGAAGGAGCAAGAGCTACTTTACCTGAATTACCAATTGAAAAAAGATTAAAATATTTATCAGAGTATAAATTAGGTAAAGATGATGCTAGAATATTAACTGTTACTAGAGATTTATCAGATTATTTTGATGAGTTAGTTAAATTAACAAATGATCCTAAAAAATCATGTAGTTATATGACAACTATATTATTAGCACTTATAAAAGAATCAGAAGAAATAAATTGAGTTGATGAACTTAAATTTAGTATTAAAGAATTAGCTAAAGTTATTGAATTAGTAAATAAAGATGAGCTTTCATCTACAAATTCTAAACAAGTAATAGAAGAATTATTTAATAATGGTTGAGAAACTGATATAATAGTAGATGAAAATAATTTAAGACAAAAAAATGATATGTGAGCTTTAGAAACTATAGTTGATGAGGTTATATCTAACAATACTAAACAAGTAGAGGATTATAAATGATGAAATGTAAATATATTTGGTTTTTTTGTAGGGCAATGTATGAAAGCATCAAAATGACAAGGTAACCCAAAAATATTTAATGAAATGTTAAAGAAAAAATTAGGATAATTTTATAAAAAAACTAGATTTTAATAAAGTCTAGTTTTTTAATTTGTTAAAATTTTGCACAGATAAATTAAATATGATAATATTATATCAGTAATTAAATTGTTATAACTTACAAATACCATGATTTTATCAAATATAAAAGAATTTTTAGGAAAAAATAAGAAAGTATTTTATTATGTTTTTTTGTTTTTTATTGTTTCGTTTTTAATTTGAGATAGTGCATTTGCTGAAGAAGCTTGAGGTGCTATACCTACTAATTGAGGATGATTATTTACTAAAGAGTGATTTATTGAAGCATTAAATGTTTGAATGCAAATGTTAGGTGTTTTATTAGCATTAGCTACTTATTTAGCTACATTATTTTTATCTCCTGAATGGATAAATGGTAGTTTGTTTTGATTGTCGAAAAATTTTAAAGAAATATGGATTATGGTTTCAAATTTGGTTTATTTTGTATTTGCATTTATATTGATATGGATTGCTTTTATGAATATTATTTGAAAAAATGCTGATCAATATCAATTAAAACAAGCTTTACCAAAATTTATAGTATGAGTACTTATTGTACCTTTTTCATGGTTCTTAGTTCAATTTATATTAACTATTTCAGCTATATTAACTATTTCAGCATTAACTTTACCATTCGATACCTTCGAGCAGTATTGAGATAAAATGAAAGAAGTAAAAATACCTAATTCTTGTACTTTAAATTTAACTGAATTAAAAACTTGAGATAAACAAACATGAGATAAACAAACATGAAATGAAAATAAATGACAATTAATTAGTTGTACAAATGAAACATCACAAATAATTTGATGAACGTCTACTCAATCTATTTTTTGAGTTATGTCATTGTATACTTATTGAATATTACAATTTGATAAAGTTGATGAGATTCAATTTTGAACTGTTGATAAATGATTAGTTAATACTATGTGAGATATATTAGTAAAGGTTTTATTTGATACTATTTTTGTTATTGTTTATAGTATTCTTATTATAGCTCTTGCTTTGGTATTAATGATTAGATGAATATATATATGGATTTATACTATGATGTCACCCATATTTTGATTAATGTATTTCTTTGATAAAAAAGATTGATGATGAGATTGATTTTTTTGAAAATTTAATTTAAAAGAATTTATAGCACTTGCAATGGTTCCAGTATATACTATGCTTGCATTAAGTTTTTGATTATTATTTTTATATGTTATTTGAAATTGAATATCTAATCCTGATCCGTCAAATGATATTCAAATTACTAATACACCAAAAGGGGAAAGTACATTAGATTTAAATTGATTTACATTAACTATTAAATGAGCTGTATCATGAGTTTGAGCTTCAGATATTACAAACTTCTTAGATGTAACAGGCTGAGAATGAAAGTGAGCATTATGAGTTATATGAACTTTAATACTTAAAGTTTTTGGTATTATAATACTATGGGGGACAGTTATGGCTTGATTAAGGTCTTCTGATATAACTAAAACAATTGTAGAACCATTACATCAATTTGGTACAAAAGTATGATGAATTGTTAGTTCTGCACCAGGTAATATACCAATATTTGGAGGACAAAGTATGAGTAGTATGTGAAATATTGCTAATGCTGCTCAATCGTCAATTACTACAATGAATAATGATAGATCGCAAGGTTTCCTAAATAAACATTGATTATTCGGTTGATGAACATGAAAAGAAGAATTAAGATGACTTAAAGCTGATATTCAAAAAGCTAATACTGATTGATTAAGGGCTGCAGCTGCTCATAAAATATTTAAAGCAGTAGATTGAAATGCAGAAAATTTATATAGAGATCCTGAAGCTAGAAAAAGAATTTTTGAATTAATGCAAAAAATGAATATTAATGTAGATTGAATTAAATCAGCTAATGATATTAATTGACAAACAGCTATTGAAAAAGTATTTAGAAAGATGGAAACATCTAACCCTAGAATATTTGATGGTATAATTTCATGAGCTAAATGAGATCAAATCAATTTTGCACATATTAAAAAACAAGTTCAGAAGGATAAAGATGCAAATATAGATATAAATCCTAATATAAATAATGATATTAAATTAGATATAAGAGATTCTACATTAGAAAAATTAAGAGAAAAGTGAACATTTGAATCTTCTGAATTTAATGATAAAGATATAAAAGATTTAGCTACTATTATTTATAGTAAAATTTTACCTTGAAATATTTCACAAGCTGAAATAAAAACTAGAATGGAAGCAGATTTAGAAATATTAGATAAAGATATTCAAAATAAAATTATTGAATCTATAAAAGTAGTAAATACTGAAAAAGGAATTGATACTGATTTTTTTACAGATGAAGATTAAAATAAAAACTGACTTAGTCAGTTTTTATTTTTGTGTATATTCTGAGTATAAATTTGCAATAAGATATTATATTATTATAATAATATAAATTTATAATTAATTATTGAAATATGAAAACTTTAACTGTTGAGGTATCTGATGAAATAGCAGAAAAATTTGCTGATAAAAAAGTAGTACAAATAGATGATATATTGGATTATGAAGATGAATTAAGATATAATTTTTCTGATGAAAAAGTAACATTGAATGAATTAAGTGATTTTTTATGAAAAACTATATCTTCTAAAAAATCTGTTGTATGTTAAAATGGGTTAAATTTATATTGAAATTAAATCTAAAACAACAAATAATCTTAAAAAAACTTATTGATAAAATATTGGGATGAAATCTAGATTGATTAGATATCACAAAAATTGTTTGAAAAGACAATTATTATAGATGCAGAACCTGAAAAATTAGAATAATTTTTTATAAAGAATGAAATAAATATTATATTGATGATGTTGATTTTAGAGGAAGAGTATATAGATGATATTAAAATAAAAACTGACTAAGTCAGTTTTTATTTTGTATATATTTTGGGTATAAATTTGCAATAAACTATATTTTTATTATAATAAAGAAAATATTTATTAATTTTGGATTATGAAAGAAGAAAAATTTTATACAGGGAAAGAATTAGATGAAATAATGTATTCTTATATTAGAGAAACAGCAGAAGAACTTAAAATAGATTTAAAAGAAAAATCTTTAGACTCTAAATCTGTTATATATGTATAAAGTTCAGTATAATAAAGCAGTTATACTTTCTTTAAAATTATTTATTGATTCTTATAAAGATAGTTTTATAAAATTAATTAAATGATGATGATTAGATTTTGAAAATGAAATAATTCAAAATTATATATCTATTTGAAATAAATTATATGAAAATATTAAAAATAATATAGATACAAAATTAGAAAGTGAAACTGTGTTTGGTAGAATAGTAGAAAAGGAATGTGTAATTATTGATATTAATAACTTTAAATTGTTTGTATATTATAAAGAGATGGTTAAATTAAATGAGAGAAATGTATATAAATTAGAGTTTCACAAAAAATAAAAACTGACTAAGTCAGTTTTTATTTTTGTTTAAAATTAATTATAAATTCATTAATCTCAATAATTAATACATTATTATATTGAATTTTTTTTATAGCTAATTCTTTTATATTTTTAACTAATAAATATTTTTTACCTTCATCTTTTATTTTATTTAATTTATTAATTTCTTTTTTCAATTCTTCCTTAGTTTCTTGTCTAGATATATGAATAAATATTTTTTCTTTTTCTTTTATTCAATAAAAACTAAATTCAAATTTTCAGTTTATACCTGAATATATTATAAAATCGTTATAGTCTAATATGTTAAATATCATATTTTCTAGTAGTATATATTTATTTAGTTTATAATCTACTAAACTATTTCTTATTCAGTTATCTGAAAAATAATACTTTGCTTTAGATGTAATTTCTTTTTTAGTTTTAATGTCATATTTATAACTTCTTTTAATTATTTTTGATTGAAGAGAAAAATCTATGTAATCTATAGTAGTTTTTAATGAAATTTTATTTATAGAATCTAGTTGTTTATATAATTCTCTAAGAGAATAAAAAATATTATTTTTACTTAAATATATAATAGTGAAGATATACAATTCTATACTTTTAACTGAAAAATCTTTAAAAATACTATTTAAGAATATATCATTTGATAATAATTTTAGTATTTTTTCTTTGATATAAATATTATCTATTTGTTTTATATCTAATAAAAATCAATATTTCAAGTTTGAATTAATATTTTCATTTGTTATAATTGGTCTATTTTTAATTTCTAATTCTTTTATTCATCATATTTTTATACTATTTCATATTAGTATTACTTTATATTGATTTTTATATAAATAGGAGATAAATTCTTTTATTCAGTTTATTTTAGATATATTCTGTAAAATAACTATTTTTGGTATTTTGTATAATTGTACATAGTCATTTAATATTTTTAATAGGTCTAAATTTGAATTTATATTATTTTCTATATCATCTGATTTATTAAAATAAAAATAATTATTTTTTATTTTAGTTTCGTGAATAAGTTCTTTTATGAAATTTATTTTTCAATTATTTTTCATTCAATTTACTATAACTAACCTATCTTTATTTAATATATTTGTTATTTTAATTATATTTTCTTTATTATATTTAAAGTATTCTTCATTACTTAATGAAAAAAAAATTTGTTTTTTTTTATTATTGTCCATTATTACAATTTTTGTTATAGTATACTTTTGTGTTTTAATATTTATTTATAAATATAACTTATATATTAATAAAATTAATAAAAAGTCAATTTTATAAAAAATAAATAATAATATATTTATTTTTTACATTTTTTAGTTATAATACTGTTTAAATAATAAATAATTATAAAAAATGATTAAAGAAATAGAAAAATTATTAATTAATTTAATTAATAAAAATTTTAATTTAAAATTAGAAACTATTAAAATATGAGTTTCACCTAAAAATATGTTTTGAGATTATTCGTTTAATTGATGAATTTTAGCTAGAGATTTAAAGAAAAATCCAGTTTTAATAGTTGAGGAATTAAAAAAAATAATAGATAGTGATAATAATTTATTAATTGAAGAAACTGAATTAACCTGAGCTTATTTAAATATAAAAGTAAATAATAATATTTATACTGATTTGTTTAATAAATTTTATAATGATAAAGAATCTTTATTATGAAATTGTGAATCAAATAATAAATCCATTGTTATTGATTATATTTGAGCTAATGTATGAAAACCATTACATATAGGTCATATGTGTACACCAAATCAGTGACAAGTTTTAGTGAATTTATATAAAAAAATTTGATATAAGGTAGTGGCTGATAGTCATATAGGGGATTGGTGAATTATTTTTTGAAAACTTATTTTAGCTTATAAATTTTGGTGAGATGAAGGTAAGTTAGAGAAAGAAGCTATTAATTATCTTTTAGAACTTTATGTTAAAATAACTGAAGAAACTGAAAAAGATGAAACTTTTGAACAAAAAACTAGAGATGAATTTAAATTATTATCAGAAGGTAATATTGAATCTGTAAAATTATGGAAAAAATTTACTAGTTTTTCTATATCTGCTATGCAAATTCAATTAGATAGATTAAATATTAAACCTGACTATAATATTTGAGAAAGTTTTTATGAAGGTTTATGATTACCAAAAATGGAGAATTTCCCAGATTTAAAAGATGATATGCATTCTATTGTTACTGAATTAATAGAAAAATGAATTGCTATTAAAAATGAAGATAACTCAGTTGGAGTGCTATTTGATGAAGATTTAAAAATACCTAGTTGTATATTGCAAAAAAGAGATTGAACTCATGGTTATTTAGCCTCTGATTTAGCTGCTATTAAATATAGAATGCAAAATTGGAATCCTGAGAAAATAGTTTATTTTGTAGATTCAAGACAACAACTTCATTTAAGGCAAGCTTTTTTAATATCTAAATTAGCTTGATGGATTGATGATACTGAATTATTTCATGCTGCTAATGGATTCATCTCTCTTAAAGATTGAGCTATGAGTACTAGAAAATGAAGAATTATTAAATTAGATAAGTTGTTAGATGAGGCAGAAAACAGAGCTAAAAAAATTATACTTGAAAAAAGAGATGATATTAATTGAGATGAATTAGATAAATTATCAAAAATGATTTGAATATGAGCTATTAAGTATTGATATTTAAAGAAAAATAGGGAAACAGATGTGATTTTTGATTGGGATGAATTTATGAGTTTTGAATGAAATTCAGGACCATATATTCAATATGCATATGTTAGAACAAGATGAATATTAGAAAACTATGGTGAAGTTATAGATAAAAATGTTATTTGAAATTTTGAGTACTCTGAAGAGATAGAGCTTATAAAAAAACTCTCTGATTATAAACTAATATTGAATAATACAGCTAAATCAAATTCACCACATATACTTTGTAAATATAGTTATGAATTAACCAAAACATTTAATACTTTTTATAATAGTATTAATATTTTGAAGGAAGAAGATGAAAACAAAAAAATAAATAGACTAAAATTAGTTGAATTATTTTGAGATATATTAAAAGATAGTTTTAATATATTATGAATAGAAATGCCAGATAAAATGTAAAATATAAATATGTCAGTAGATTACGATAAAATTGCTAAGTGATTTTCTAATTCTAGAAAAAAAATGAAATGGGAAGAAATAGATTATTTTATTTCTTCATATTTAAATGATTTTGTCTGAAAATCATTTTTAGATATATGATGTTGAAGTGCTAGGTTATTGGAGCAGTTTAATTCTAGATTTGATATTAATGAAATTAATTATTTATGACTAGATTTATCATCAGAAATGTTGAAAAATGCAAAAAATAATTTTCCTAATAAAGATTTTGCAAATATAAATATGCTTGATTTAGATAAATTAAATTGAAAAAAATATGACTATATTTTTTTTATAGCATCTTTTCATCATTTAGATAATTTATCTGATAGATTAGAAGTAATTAAAAAAGTTAAAGAATTATTGAATGATAATTGAAAAATTTT